>JBKJMZ010000088.1:0-7541 GCA_046596255.1 Ferruginibacter sp.
CGAAAGAAAGCAGCCTGAAAAGGCTTCTTTTTCTATTTATTGAACACTACAATCATCGCCAGGAACTTCAGAACAAAAACTATTAAAAAAATAAAGTTTAAAGTAAAAAATAAAAAAGAGGCCGTCTCATTTAAAAATGAGACGGCCTCTTTTTTATGCTCTTAAACAAAGTTCCAGTTTTAGGATCTATTGAGTATTTTCATTTGAATGCAGCATATTGCATAAATAACTTGCCATACAGTACCCTTATTTGTTGCCGGTGATTTTTCAGGCTCTTATACCGGCCCACCTCCTGGTAATATTGTTTACAATATAACCTGCAATCTCAGGATCAGAAGAAATTTCTAATTAGCTATTAAATAAAAGCTTCTTATTAAAAACAGGAAGCTTTTATTATTCCCTTAAACTAGGCCTGTTTCCTTAAATTTGCGCTTCTAAAAGCTCAGTAAAGAAATATAGTACAAGAGTGCGACGCCTATGCAGCTTAACAGCAGTAGCGAGGCCCGCCTCCAAAAAAAATATTATGGCAGAAAAAATAACCATGGGTGCAGGTGGAAAACTTAATGTACCCAACAACCCGATCATCCCATTCATCGAAGGCGACGGAATTGGTCCCGAGATATGGAAAGTGGCACAAAAAGTTTTTGATACCGCAGTAGAAAAGTCGTACAACGGCACCCGCAAAATAGAATGGAAGGAAATGCTTGCCGGCGAAAAAGCTTTTAACCAAACCGGCGAATGGCTTCCGGCTGAAACCTTACAGGTGGCAAAAGATCACCTTGTTTCCATCAAGGGACCTTTAACAACCCCAACCGGCGGTGGAATTCGTTCGCTCAATGTGGCCATGCGGCAGGACCTCGACTTGTTTGCCTGTGTGCGGCCGGTAAAATGGTTCAAGGGAGTTCCTTCACCGGTGGTACATCCTGAGAACGTGGACATGATAATCTTTCGGGAAAATACAGAAGATATTTATGCAGGCATTGAATGGAAAGCAGGGTCTGCAGAAGCACAAAAGTTTGAAAAATTTTTGATAGAAGAAATGGGCGTGAGTAATATCCGTTTCCCCGGCGATTCCAGCTATGGCGTAAAACCTGTTTCTAATGAAGGAAGCAAACGCCTGGTAAGAGCAGCCATTAAACACGCCCTTGAACATGATCTTCCATCGGTAACATTGGTGCACAAGGGAAACATCATGAAATTCACCGAAGGTGGTTTTAAGACCTGGGGCTATGAAGTGGCCCGGCAGGAATTTGGCGACAAAACCTTTACCTGGGATGAGTGGGATGAGCTTAAAAAAGAACATGGCGAAGCACATGCCAACGAAGTGCAGCGTAAAGCACTGCATGAAGGTAAACTGCTGGTTAAAGATATCATTGCTGATAATTTTTTACAGCAGATATTGATCGCCCCAAAAGATTTTTCAGTAGTAGCCACACTCAATTTAAATGGTGACTATATTTCTGATGCACTTGCTGCAGAAGTGGGCGGCATTGGTATTGCACCCGGTGGTAATATCAATTACAATACCGGCTATGCTGTTTTTGAAGCAACTCATGGTACGGCGCCTAAATTTGCCGGCACTAATAGCATGAATCCTTCCTCTGTAATTTTAAGCGGCTGTATGATGCTGGAATATATGGGTTGGAAAGAAGCTGCTGAGTTGATATCCTCTGCACTACAGGCCACCATAATGCGTAAATCGGTAACCATTGATTTTTATAATTTAATGACAGGCGCCACCCTTTTAAAAACCACAGAGTTTGGTGATGCGATCATCGAGAATATGGGCGTTGTTACAGGAGATGCGCAGTTGAAGAAGAGCAGTAGTTTGTAAACTGATGTTGCTGGATGCAGGATAAGAGCGTGCTAGTTTTGAAACTCATTATGATTTCTCTCAACTGCAAGTATAAAATTATTAAGTTTTTTTCCTAACTCAGTAAGCTTTATATGCAACGAGTTGTAACTATTATTATCTTTCAGAGACCCGGTTTCAAACAGTGTTTCAAGATGATCAATAGTTTCATCATTAGAGGATAATGAATAGATAAGAAACTTAATAAAATCTGCCTTGTACCTTCTTCTGCCGTAACCTTCCACAATACAGCTTCTTACTGTTTTAGTTGACCTTCTTATTTGCTGTGCTCTTTTAAACTGTTCAAACTTTGGAAGTGCAAGGGACATTTGATGTATTGCAATGGATAATTCCCTGGCTGATTGCCAGATCTCTAATTTTTTGTAGCTCATGATTACGGATTAAATACAGCCACAAATTAGTGATCTGTTTACGGAAAAACAGGGGTGATTGCTCCTAAATCCAGTATCAAGTATCAAGCATCCAGTATCCTCTCTTTCCTTACATTTGCAAAAACTAAATAGATCATGGCAAAAATAAAAGTAGCAAACCCCGTAGTTGAGCTCGACGGCGATGAAATGACCCGTATCATCTGGAAATTCATTAAGGACAAACTGATCCTCCCTTACCTGGAAGTTCCTATTCAATATTATGACCTGGGCATGGAATACCGTGATGAGACCAATGACCAGGTTACCATTGATGCTGCGAATGCCATTAAAGTATGTGGTGTGGGTATCAAATGCGCCACCATCACACCCGATGAAGAAAGGGTAAAAGAATTTAACCTGAAACAAATGTGGAAGAGCCCTAATGGTACTATCCGAAATATTTTAGATGGCACTGTTTTCAGGGAACCCATCGTAATGCAGAATGTGCCAAGGCTTGTTACCAACTGGACAGCACCAATCATTGTTGGCCGTCATGCTTTTGGCGACCAGTACAGGGCTACAGATACTGTGATAAAAGGCAAGGGAAAATTAACCATGACCTTTACCCCCGAAGGTGGTGGAGAAGCTCAAAGTTTTGAAGTGTACAATTTCAAAGGCGATGGTGTTGCCATGTGCATGTACAATACCGATGAAAGTATCTATGGATTTGCAAGAAGCTGTTTCAATATGGCGGTCAGCAAAAAATGGCCATTGTATCTTTCTACAAAGAACACCATTCTTAAAAAATACGACGGCCGCTTTAAAGATATTTTTGAAGAAGTTTATCAAAATGAATTTAAAAAAGATTTTGATGCCGCGGGTATCAGTTACGAGCATCGCCTGATAGATGATATGGTTGCCAGTGCATTAAAATGGCATGGCAATTTTGTATGGGCCTGTAAAAATTATGATGGCGATGTACAGAGCGATACCGTGGCGCAGGGATTTGGCTCCTTGGGTTTAATGACCTCAGTTTTAGTTACACCCGACGGAAGCACCATGGAAGCTGAAGCTGCACATGGCACCGTAACCCGCCACTACAGGGAACACCAGGCAGGAAGGCCAACTTCCACCAATCCTATTGCATCAATTTTTGCCTGGACAAGAGGGCTTGCCTTTCGTGGAAAATTAGACAGCAACCAGCCCTTGATCGATTTTTGTCATGCTTTAGAATCAGTTTGCATTGAAACTGTTGAAAGCGGCAAAATGACCAAAGACCTTGCGGTTTGTATCCACGGTAATAAAGTAAATCATGGTGAGCATTATTTATACACAGAAGAATTTTTAGATGCCATTGATGTGAATTTGAAGAAGAAGATGGAGATGTAATCAGGACTGTCAATGCTGAGGAACGAAGCATCTCATAATTTGTAATAGAGCTGAGGAATTGTATAATATTGCAAAATTCAAATGCCATCTGTCCTTATTTTATCAAGTCTTTAATTATGTAAGGGAGATGCTTCGTGCCTCAGCATGACAATGCAGGAGTCAGTGGCCCTACATTTATAATGACTATAAAATATTTTTTTAATACTGGATACTGGATGCGCACTAAAACTTTGAAAAGCGCTTAAATAATTGAGCCCCTATCCAGCATCGAGGATCCAGAATCTAATACTATCCTTCATCTTTTAACCATGAACCAACCTACATCAAACGATCCCCTTCATGGCAAAACACTTGAAATGATCATAACCCATTTAGTGGACATGTATGGATGGGAAGAATTGGGAAAGCTGATTCCCATCAACTGCTTTAAAAGCAATCCCAGTATAAACTCAAGTCTTAAATTCTTACGCAAAACACCCTGGGCAAGGAAGAAGGTGGAAGAACTGTATATCCATGGGTAATTTACATTTTCTGATCGTTTCTTACACGTAGAACTGTCAGCCTTGAGCCTGTCGAAGGCGGGTTTAATCGAATATTCCGGGTTCGACAAGCTCACCCTGACAATATTTTTAATTCAAGCGGCTTTCATATTGAAGGAGCAATGCTGTAAAAAGTTTTATCTTGTGTGTAACATAACAACATGGAAATACAAAAAGATATTCGCCTTGCAGTTTTAATTGATGCCGATAATGTGCCTTACAGCAATATAAAAGGCGTGATGGAAGAGATTGCCAAATATGGCACACCTACTTTTAAAAGAATTTATGGCGATTGGACAAAACCCACCGTGAGCGGCTGGAAAAATGTTTTGTTAGAAAATGCCATTACTCCCATACAACAGTACAGTTATACCAGCGGCAAAAATTCGAGCGACAGTGCATTGATCATTGACGCCATGGACATTTTATATTCAGGCAAGGTAGATGGGTTTTGCATTATCAGCAGCGACAGTGATTTTACAAGGCTTGCCACCAGGCTACGTGAAGCAGGGATGAAAGTGTTTGGCATTGGACAGAAAAAAACACCCAACCCCTTTATTGTTGCCTGCGATAAATTCATTTACATGGAGATCATCCCGGTGTTTGGCGCAGAAGAAACACCAGCCACTATAAAAACAAAGGCCAGTAAACCTGCTCACACAGCTTCTCTTGATAAAGTAAATAAAGAAACACTTAAACTGATCGCTCATACTATCAATGATCTTGCTGATGAGAACGGCTGGGCATTTTTAGGTGATGTTGGCAACCTGCTCTTAAAAAAACAACCCAATTTTGATCCAAGGAATTATGGGTTTCAAAAATTAACGCCGTTGATAAAATCGCTTCCACAATTTGAAATTGATAAGCGGGAGACGGATAAGGCGGGGATAAAACTGGTGTATATCAGGAATTCAGAATAAATTATTGTCAACTTCGCAGTGTATAAAAATCAAGTCATCTGCATCATGCTTATATGATACGTCTTACAATTTTCTTTCTGTCATTGTGTCTCTGCTCCAACGGGCAAATTAAAACTGGTGTTTATACTGAAATAAGTGATACATTATTCATTGGCAAAGTCTGGATTTTGTCGTATTCTCAAATATCATTAAATAATGACAACACATTCAATTACCAACATAGAACTTCTGAAGGATGTTTATTATGGTATGATATTAATGGCACATGGCTTCGAAAATCAGGTAAGCTTTATTTATCGGATAATGTGTTCATGCGGGATAATATTACTAACGACACCACATCCGGTTTACGAATAACTGTATTTAAAAGTCAGAACAATAAATTGAGTTATTTTAATTCTTATTTTGATGGAGATAAAGCAGGATTTTCGCCTGTAAGAAGCATACAGGGTAATTTTATTTATAAAGAAGAATAGTAGCGTTTCTTTATTTGCAACAGAAAAAAAATCTATTTCTCCACCCTCTTCGTTCCACTATATAACTCATACTCAAACAACCTGCAATCAATCTTACTTGTATAAAACTCTATCCTGCGGCTTGGTTTTAACCCAATCTTTTTTGCCAATTCTAAATTACCGGTAAAAATATAACCAAAGTAACCTTTACATTTCTTTTTTAAAAAATCGCCAATGCGGCCATAGGTAATTTCCAGTTCTGCCTCCACTCCCAGGCGGTCGCCATACTCCGGGTTAAAATAAATAACGCCATTCTCTCCTTCAGGAATATTTGTATCCTCAAAATCACAAACCGCAAATTCAATCAACTCTTCCACTCCTGCTATGCCTGCATTTACTTTTGAAATATTTATTGCATCTTCACTTATATCAGTGGCAATGATTTTCAATCCCGGCACATCAATAACCTGTTGCTCCAGTTTTTTAAATGCATCGTTATACATTTTTTCCTCATAACCAACCAAATGCATGAAGGCGTAATTAAAACGCAGCAGGCCCGGTTTGCGGTTTGTAGCCAGCAATGCAGCTTCAATAGCCACAGTTGCCGAACCGCACATAGGATTAATAAAAATAGATTGGCGATCCCATTTTGTTGCCAGTAAAGTAGCTGCTGCCAATGATTCCAGCATGGGTGCCTTGCCGGGAATTTTTCGGTAACCATGCTTGGATAATGTTTCGCCTGAAGTATCAATAAAAATTTCGGCAAGCGATTCTTTCCAGTACAAATGTATTACCGTCCTGTCAAGTTCGGGACCTGAATTTGGCCGTTCCCCGGTTTTATTGCGGAACCTATCAACAATAGCATCCTTCACTTTTACATTGGCAAATAAAGAATTGTTGATGGTAGGATTATCAACATTGCTGCTGATGGAAAAATATCCATCCAATGCCAAAACATCTTCCCAGGGAAAATCGATTAGTATTTTATACAAATCATCTGCATTATCAGCATTAAATTCTTTTAGTGAGAATAGGACCTGGCTGGCGCAGCGTAAATTTAAATTCAGTTTAATGCAATCTTTTAAAGTTCCTTTTAATTCCACTCCGGTTTTAAAAACACGCTCGGGTGTAAAGCCCAGTACGGCTACTTCTAATTGAAGCCAGGGAGACAAACGGTTGCTGCAGGTGATGATGATTCGGCTGGTGGTTGTAAAAAGATCCATGCTGCAAAATTAGTCTATTAGAATTTGATAGTGCTTATCTACTCGGCAATCTCTTAGTTCTGTCATCCTGAGGCACGAAGGATCTCAAGAAAACATAAACTAAAGGATAAGATGCATCGTTCCTCAGCATGACAAAAATCGCTTTATATTTGCAGCATGTTAAAGATCAGCAACCGCGGCATACAAATGCCTGCATCTCCCATTCGAAAATTGGTTCCTTATGCAGAAGCTGCAAAAAAAAGAGGTACTAAAGTGTATCATTTAAATATTGGTCAGCCTGATATTGAAACACCGCCACAATGCCTGAATGCTGTACGCAATTCTGATTTTAAAATTTTAGAATACAGCCATAGTGCCGGCAATGAAAGCTACCGCAGGAAATTAGTGCAGTATTATAAAACCGTTGGCATTGATGTAACACATGAGCAGATCATCATTACAACCGGCGGCAGCGAAGCCATCATCTTTGGTTTTATGGCCTGCATGGATGCCGGTGACGAAGTCATCATACCTGAACCATTTTATGCCAACTACAATGGATTTGCCGTGGAAGCAGGCGTTACCGTAAAACCGATCATGTCATCAATTGAAACTGGTTTTGCATTACCGCCCATTGAAGAATTTGAAAAAGCCATAACGCTAAGAACAAAGGGCATTGTGATCTGCAATCCAAACAATCCAACCGGTTATTTATACAGTGCTGCAGAAATGGAAATTTTAAAGCAGCTCATTACCAAACATAACCTATACCTGTTTGCAGATGAAGCATACCGGGAATTCTGTTACGAAGGC
>JBKJMZ010000115.1:0-16740 GCA_046596255.1 Ferruginibacter sp.
ACACCAATCCTGTTTATATCATCCTCCACATCATCCGGCATTTTACTCAACCGGTGCTTAATAAAAAGATAACCACTGAAAGCCCCTGCCAATCCAATTAACATGATGCTGATAATATTGGTCCTTTCAAAAATGGCGAACCCCGCGATCACTCCAATGATCTCACCGGCAATCCAGCTTAATACGGTATAAATGATCCAGGTCTTTCCTTTTAAGCCTTTTCTCTTTGCCAGTTTCCCGATATGAATACAGAGAAAAACAAGAATTATGATCTCGATCATGTGTAATATTTTAATTAATAAAAGTCATCCCTGCTTACACCAGGTCAATATCAAAATTCACCAACTGAACAAATTCACTTAACCTGGTATCAATATCTTCTTTTGTAATTTCTTTGAGCCTTTGGGGTCCGAATTTTTCCACACAAAAACTTGCCATGGCGCTTCCTACAATGATGGCTGTCTTCATATTTTCAAAACTGATGTCTTTTGTCTTGGCAAGATGACCGATAAAACCACCTGCAAAAGTATCACCAGCACCTGTGGGGTCAAAAACTTCTTCCAGTGGGAGGGCAGGTGCAAAGAAAACATGGTTTTTGTGAAACAATAACGCACCGTGCTCTCCTTTTTTAATGATCAGGAATTGAGGCCCCATCTTTATGATCTCACGGGCTGCTTTAACCAAAGAAAGCTCACCGCTTAATTGTCTTGCTTCTGCATCATTTACCAGCAGCACATCAACTTTTTTTAACACAGCTTTGAGGTCATCCATGGCAATATCCATCCAGAAATTCATGGTATCCATAACGATCAGCTTTGGCCGAACCTTCAACTGATCAATTACACTCATTTGTATATTGGGTGACAGGTTGCCCAGAATTAAAAATTCGGCGCCCTGGTAACTATCCGGAACAATAGGGTTAAAATCTTCTAGTACATTCAGGTCGGTCACCAGGGTATCCCTGCTGTTCATGTCCATATGGTACTTACCACTCCAGAAAAAAGACTTTTTATCTTTTACAATTTCCACACCTTCAAGTGATACGCCACGTTTTTTTAATTCATTCATCTCTTCCTGCGGAAAATCGTAGCCAACAATGGAGATCTGCTGGATAGGCGTTACAAAATTACAGGCTGCATAGGCAACATATGTACCTGATCCGCCTACGATCTGGTCTACCTTACCAAAAGGAGTTTCAATCGCATCAAAAGCCATGGTACCAACGCATATAACTGACATAAGCTATGTTTATAATGTTTTATTAAAGCATCAAAAGTAATTGATTAAAATGATTTCAGTAAGTTGCGCCAGGATTTCCCGATGGGTATCAGGAGTCGGAGCCGGTATAGTTAATAGTATACCGCCTTAGAGTCGCCTTTTCCTGGCAGCTACGCTCGCTTGCGCCATAGCTTCGTCCGGCGCCATAGGCTTTGGCCAACGGTGACAGCGACGGTGCACGGAGCAAGCAGGTAAAGCTGACAGCTCATTACTTAAAGCGTAATTCAAACTGAACTCTACCGATCATTATGGAGTCTTCATTAAAAAAATAAAAATTGTTAATACAGATACATCCAGAAGATCCCCAGCCCAGATTAATTAAACAGGTAGCCGAATGCCTGAAGGACGGGGGTGTGATCATCTATCCCACCGATACCATTTATGGCCTTGGCTGCGATATTAACCAGCATAGAGCTGTGGAACGCATCTGTAAAATAAAAAATGTTGACCCCCAAAAAGCACAACTCTCTTTCATTTGCAGCGACCTGAGCCATTTAAGTGATTTTACAAAACCTATAGATACACCCCTGTACCGCATGCTGAAAAGATATTTGCCGGGACCTTACACATTTATACTTCCGGCAAGTAAGCAGGTACCCAAAATTCTGCAGAGTAAAAAATCCACAGTAGGAATACGGGTGCCCAATAATATTATTTGTCATTTTATTTTGGATGAGCTCGGTAATCCTATTCTAAGCGCATCATTGCCCGGGGAGATGGTGGAAGAGTACACCGATCCTGAAGTGATCCATGAAAATTTTAGCGATAAAGTTGATTTTGTAATAGATGGGGGCATCGGAAATATGACACCATCAACTGTTGTTGATTGCACTACCGATGAGTGGACGATCATCAGGCAGGGACAGGGAGAATTTATCTTTGACTGATTTAATCACAACTCTATTTCAATCGCTAACGCTACTTGTGCAGGAAGGATATTAAAGCTCTTGCGGTGAAAGCAGCAAAGGCCATGTTGCTCAATGGCATTGCGGTGTATAGGGGTTCCGTATCCTTTATTGGTATCCCATCCATAATGAGGATAGGATGTATGCAGGTTCTTCATGAATTCATCCCGGTATGTTTTTGCCAAGATACTGGCAGCAGCAATAGCAGCATATTTACCATCTCCCTGTATGATGCATTCATGCGGTATTTTTCTATAGGGCTTAAACCGGTTGCCATCGATCAGTAAAAATTCAGGAGATTTTTTTAATTGCTTTACACAAAGATGCATAGCCTTAAAGCTGGCCTGTAGAATATTTATTTTATCGATCATGCGATTATCCACCGATGCCACTGCATACTCGATACTTTCTTTTTCGATAATAGGCCTTAACAGGTCTCTTTCTTTTTCATTTAGCTGCTTGCTGTCGTTCAGTAAGGGGTGATAAAAATCTTTAGGTAAGATAACTGCCGCGGCAAATACGGGCCCGGCATAACAGCCACGGCCGGCTTCATCCAGTCCTGCTTCGGTTAAGTGATTATGAAAAAAGGGGTTTAACATCTATCTTAAAAATTTTGCTAAGAGGCCAAAGGAGAAAAGGAGTGAAAAAGGAATAATTAGAGGTTAAACTCCTTAGTTCTTTTTCTCTTTGTGCTCTTAGTCCCAAATATCTGCTAAAAGCACAAACAAACAATTCATTTTTTATTAACCAACGGGCTGTAGTAAATTTGCGGCTGCAATGGATAACCTACAACAACTGCGCTCTAAACGACAGGTAGCCAACTGGCTGTTCGTTGGCGTAGTAATGATCATCATACAGGTATTGATAGGCGGCATTACCCGGCTTACAGAATCTGGCCTCTCCATCACAGAATGGAAGCCCATCACAGGCACATTGCCTCCCATAAATGACGCAGCCTGGCAGGCCGAGTTTGATAAATACAAAGTGACCGACCAGTTTAAATATGTTCACCAGGATTTTACAATGGCCGAATTTAAATTTATTTTCTTCTGGGAATGGTTTCACCGGGTTTGGGCCAGGCTGATGGGGCTGGTATTTTTATTTGGCTTTTTATATTTTTTGGTAAAGAAGAAGTTTGATAAGGGCATGATCAAACCGATGATCATTCTTTTTTTACTGGGAGGCGTGCAGGGATTCATAGGATGGATCATGGTTAAAAGCGGCCTTGTACCTGAAAAATATTTTGTAGGCCATATAGAACTTACCACTCATTTGATCGCAGCGCTTGGTTTATTGTGTTATACTTTATGGTTTGCATTAAGCTTAAGGATGCCGGAAGATCGACTGGTCAATCATACAAAGCTGAAAAATTTTCTGCTGCTCATCCTGTTTGTTTTGTTCCTGCAATTGGTATATGGGGGTTTTATGGCAGGCATGAGGGCTGCCATAACCGCACCTACCTGGCCCGATATTAATGGAGCAATGATACCAGCTTCTTTAAATGAGCTTACGCCATTTTCAAAGAACCTGGTTGCCAATCCCATCATGATCCATTTTGTTCACCGGGCACTTGCTTATTTATTATTGATCTTAGTATGCGCCTGGTACTTCAGGTCGGGGGTATTGCGACAAAATAAATTATTTAATAACCTGCGTATACTTTTTCTAATACTTGTATTTTTACAGGCATTGCTTGGTATATTAACTGTAATGAATGCCACCAATAATACTTACCTGGTAATGCTTGGTGTATCTCACCAGTTTGTTGCCATGCTTTTGGTAATGGTTATTATTACTTTGATCTTCTTATTTAAAAAACAGAGGTTAACTTAAACGATCTATCAACCTGAGCCTGCCTACCGTCAGGCAGGTTTGTCGAATGTGGGTTACTATAAACTATACCGGCTTCCACTCGCCTTTGCGTAGCCGCTACAGTCGCTTACGCCATAGCTTTAGCGACGGGGCACGGAGCAAGGCAGGCTCAGGCTTGACAACTTTTTAAATTGGGGGCCGGCAAATCAAGCTGTGTTTGTATTGTGGATGTTTATGTTGTAATTTTAAACAACATCCTCTTTCAATGAAACAAATCATAAAAGCCATTTTTTATTCTTTTCCTGCTCAACTGTTCATTCTTCATTTCAGAAAATTCCAGGTATTGTTGGTGGGATGGTATGTTTTGGGCAGTGCCGTCAATAGCGGCTTTATGAAAAAGTATGGGGCAGATGCACTTTTTTTTGCACCCGAATACCTGGGTAGTGTAAATGCTTTAAGTGCAGCCATTGTAGGCGTTGCTCTGGGTGTGTTTATGATGAGCTGGAACATAACCACTTTTATCCTGCACAGCAAGCGCTGCAAATTTTTAGCAACCACTTCCCAGCCTTTTTTAAAATACTGCATCAATAATGCTGTGCTGCCCATATTGTTCCTGTTATTTTACTTTTATAACCTGTATATCTTCGACCGCCAAAAAGAATTGATGAGCATTATCGATGTACTGGTTATTATATCCGGGATTGTAGGAGGCTTCATCTTAACGCTTGCCATTTCTTTTGCTTATTTTTTTGGAGCAGAAAGGACCATTCAAAGAACCATGGCACCCATAATTGCAAAAGATGGACATTACAATTATAATTACCAGGAGCAGCAAGCCATATTTGAAAACCCCGGGCTGCAGGTAAGCTCATACATTGGCAATGGCTTAAGGATTCGCAAACCCAGGAATGTATCACACTACAACCAGGAGTTTTTAGATATTGTTTTTAAACGGCATCACGTTTCCAGTATGTTCAGTATTGCACTCGCATTTACTTTTTTAATAGTGATCGGGTTTAATATGGACAGCCCTATCTTCCAGGTACCTGCAGCAGCAAGTATCCTTATTTTCTTTTCTGTACTCACGGCTGTGATCGGTGCATTGTCATATTTTTTGCAAAGCTGGAGCCTGCCTTTCTTTATCGTTTTTATTTTGTTCATTGATATTTTATATAAGAAAGAGATCCTGGATCCGCGGAATAAAGCCTATGGGTTGAACTATATAAATAAAACAGATCGCCCCGGGTATAATAAACAGTCATTGCAGCAGCTTTGCCTGCCCGAAAAAATTGCTGCTGATAAAGCCAATATGTTGCAGGTGCTGGAGAACTGGAAAAAGAACCAGCAGGAGGACAAGCCGGTAATGATATTTATAAATGTAAGTGGGGGAGGGTTACGCAGCAGTACTTTTGTGATGAATATTTTGCAGCAGCTTGATAGCACTGTTGGCGGAAAACTCATGCCGCATACCATGTTGATCAGCGGGGCCAGCGGCGGAATGCTGGCCGCAACCTATTACCGGGAATTATACAGGCGGCAGCAAAAGGACAGCCTGCTTAATTTATACAGCCTTACTTATGCAGATGATGTTACCAAGGATTTGTTAAACCCGCTGTTCTCATCCATGGTGGCACGAGATATTTTTTCGCCTGCACAAAAATTCACCGTGGGAGATTTTAAATATGTAAAGGACAGGGGCTATGCTTTTGAACAGAAGCTTAACAGCAACAGTGGTAATATTCTCAACACACAATTAAAACATTATACTGCAGAAGAAAAGAACGGGAGCATTCCGCTGATGATCTTTAATTCAACAATAACACGGGATGGCAGGCGCATGATGATCTGTACACAACCATTGAGTTTTATGATGAAGCCCCTGTTGTATGCCGGCGATAAATATGCAAGTCCCGATGCAGTGGATTTTAATGCTCTTTTTGCAAAACTGGATCCCTTGAATATCCGGCTGCTGAGTGCCATGCGTATGAATGCCAGCTTTCCTTATGTGCTGCCAACAGTGTGGTTGCCCAGCAACCCGGTAATAGATGTAATGGATGCAGGGCTCCGCGATAATTTCGGTCAGGAGACCACGCTGCGGTTTATTGAGCATTTTAAAGACTGGCTAAAAGCAAATACAAGTAAGATCATCATCCTGCAAATGCGTGATCGGGTGGATGATAACTGGCAACAACCGCTTGAGACAGGTACGTTA
This sequence comes from Ferruginibacter sp., assembly GCA_046596255.1. Taxonomy (GTDB): domain Bacteria; phylum Bacteroidota; class Bacteroidia; order Chitinophagales; family Chitinophagaceae; genus Ferruginibacter. The sequence goes on from JBKJMZ010000115.1 coordinate 6,208, forward strand.
ACCGGTTTTTTGATAAAGCCCGGGACCATGTTGCAGCATAACTGGCAAAAGATCCAGGATTATTACGAGACAGACCAATTCAGTTACCTGCAATCGGCTTTTGATACAGGCCTTCAAAAAATTTCATTTATGTATATGCCAGAGGAGGAGGATAAAGGAGCTGCCCTCAATTTTCATTTAACGGCCAGGGAAAAGCGGGATATACAGGGTTCTTTCAATAATGCATACAACCAGGCTTCTTTACAAAAAATAAAAGCGCTGTTACAATAAGGTCAGGGCATTAAAAGTTTAAAAGCTTTTTCAATGATCCGGATCTCAAAAACCGGCGCTGTTTCAACAGGATCACCATCAATATGTAAAGGCGCAAGCTGCGGATTATTAATGGTTATTATTTTTGTTTGAAAATAATGGATGTCGTTGCGATGGTATTTTTTGTCTTCATACAGGCGCACCTGGCCAATACGGATCTGTTTTAAAACCGTCCATATCAACCGTAGCTTACTCATTTCATTCACCACCACAATATCAAGCAAACCATCCTGCAGGCTTGCCCTGGGGGCGATGGTGAAATTATTACCGAACTGGTTGCTGTTTGCAATGCTCACAAAGAAGGCATTCGTTTCTAATGAACTTCCTTCAATTTTCAATTCAAATGGGTAAGGTTTCGCTTTTATAAAATTTCTTATGGATTGCTTTACATAGGTCATCAATCCACGTTTTGGCTGTTTCGCAAAATCATGTGCTACCTGTGCATCAAAGCCGAGGCCGCAGAGCATGCAACTAAATTTTTGATTGATGTAGAAGCTGTCGATGTATGAAGCGTTGCCGGCAAAAATAATTTCCAGTGCTTTATTTACCTGTTTGGGAATTTTAGCTGCGAATGCAAGCCCGTTGCCGCTTCCCATGGGTATGATGCCGATATTCACAGCTATGCCCAGCAATGAACCAGCTACCTGGTTCACAGTTCCGTCGCCACCACAGATAATGATATCTGATATTTTTTCTGCGCTTATTTTTTCACCCAGGTAATTGTAATCGCCTGCAGCATTGCTATGCAATATTTCAAAAGGAATATTTTGTGCTGAAGTTCTTTTTGTAATGATCGCTGTTAAAAGTTCTTTGCTCTTTGTTCCCGAAATGGGGTTGATTAAATAAATGAATTTACGATCCATGAATTATTTTTCTCCGGTAGTGTACCCAAATATACCTTGAAAGAATTTCTTAATATCGGTTAATGATTGTTTACCAGCGTATCAAAGCCCCTGCCCAGGTAAAGCCACTGCCAAATGCTGCTAAACAAACAAGGTCGCCTTCTTTAATCTTTCCTTCTTCCCATGCTTCGCAAAGTGCAATTGGTACGGAGGCTGCTGTAGTGTTGCCGTATTTCTGAATATTATTATGTACCTGGTCGTCTCGTAATTTTAATTTTTGCTGAACAAATTGTGCTATGCGTAAGTTGGCCTGGTGAGGAATTAGCATATTAATATCGGAAGTTGTTAATCCATTTGCAGCTAATGCTTCTTCAACAACTTCCGGCATTTTTACGATGGCTTTTTTAAAAACTGCCGGCCCATCCATGTTCGGAAAATTCTGTGCGTTATCGATCATCGCATGGCTCATGAACATCTGCCCCATCTCAGCATTGTCAAAATCAGCAACAGGTTGCGGCACCCAATGATTGGCATGCGTACCCGGATTATACATTGCTAGTATCTCTGCACTTTCACCATCGCTATGTAAATGTGTACTTAAAATTCCCTGCCCTCCTGAGCCTGTCGAAGGATTAGTAGGCTGCAATACAACTGCTCCTGCACCATCACCAAAGATCACACTTACATTTCTTCCCCTTGTACTAAAGTCGAGGCCGAAAGAATGTTTTTCACTTCCTACCACTAATATATTTTTGTACATACCTGTTTTTATGAACTGGTCGGCAACAGATAAGGCATACACAAAGCCGCTGCATTGGTTACGAACATCCAATGCACCGATCTCTTTCATTTTTAATGCACGCTGCAACAGAACACCGCAGCCTGGGAAAAAATAATCGGGGCTGAGGGTAGCAAAAACGATGAAGTCAATATCCTGCGGAGTGATGCCTGCCCTTTCAATTGCAATTTTAGAAGCTTCTACTCCCATGGTGGTTGTAGTTTCGCCGGTGCGGTCTGCATAGCGCCGTTCTTTTATACCGGTACGTTCCTGTATCCATTCATCCGAAGTATCCATGTATTTTTTGAGGTCTTCATTTGTAAAAACATTTTTAGGTACATAGTACCCAATACCGGCAATTTTACTTCTTTGCATGCAATCGTTTTAATAGAACCGGCAATTTACAAAATAACACATGAATTGCAACTGTTTCAATTGCAACGGATAATCAGGCAGTATATCATTAGGAATATTTATGCATTCACCATTTGTCATATTGACCATAGGAAACATCTCATCCGCATGCTTAAAATAGATTTCTCTCCCGACCATTGTCGGGATCGAAATGACAGTAGAAAAATTAATGATTTATTTTTACCATATCCCGTAAACAGAACTCATTATCCACAACAGGATGTACACGGGTTTTATAATGATAGTCTACAGATTTGCGAAGTTCTGTACTGTTAAAGATCATTTTGGCAGTGAAATGCTCAGCAAGTGGCAGTAGGGAAAGTTTTTCATTCTTTAAAATAAATTCAGCTATGTATATTCTTGAATTTATCTTGATATTAAGGAACTGTCTTTCGCCAACAACGCTCATAAAAGCAGTCCCCTTTAAAGAATCTGAAGTGATCCGCTTAAATGGCCGAAGTTCATCCAGGTTACCTGAAAATGAAATATCATATTCAGTATCTGTTCTTTTGCCAAGCTCAAGATAAACGGGTTCCTCCCGTTTGCTGTTTGTTTTTTTAATATTGGTAACCCAGTTACCCAGCAATGCATCTTCCACATAAATTCCCGGCGTTTCATCTAAATTATAAGGAGAGCTGTAAGGACAGGAGCACAGTGTAGCGGATAAAAAAAACAATACCGATATTTCGAAAAGTTTTTTCATTGCTTAAAATTAAGTTGAATTTTTTGAAATGCAATAGTAAAAGACCTTAAACCCTGTTGTATCCTGGTTTTGTAAAGATGCTACGGAGTGCTAATGTGCTGCTTCTTAACCCCTCAAATATTGGTAACATAACGCTCTTTCTCTCCGTGTTTCTCATTTAAGAAAGCATTATTGCAATTGTCGCCATCACAACAGGGCAATGCATTGGTAATACAAACAGGGCAATGGTAACGCCCATGAACAAAGATCAACTGTATAGTGTTGCTGCAAAAAAGACATTGGGTTTTGATTGGTTATCTTTTAAACAGTAAACCAAGCCAGCTACCAAGTTCCATCAGCCAGGCTATACCTAAATGTACAATTAATCCGCCCCAGATGCTATTGGTATTATAACTGATGATGCCTAAAAGCAGGCCACCCCAAAAACTGCTGATGGCTTCACCCATGGGTTTGCCCAAATGAATGCTGCAATAAAAACACGCAACCGGTATGATACAATGAGGGCCGCAGATCCTGGCGAGGGATAAAATCAAAAATCCGCGAAAGAAGAATTCAATACTGATAAAATCAAATCCGTAACTGAGCTCATATAAAAAATAGTACCATGGTTTTGAGGGGAGGTCCAGCGTGTTGAGTAGTTTTGCTTTGGGATACATTTGTAAAAAATCACTTTGTGTGCAGGCAACAGCGATCAGCGGCACCATGATCAGCAACATCCACAGGTAAGGCTTCACATTTGATAATGGAGCAGATCCATAAAAAGGCTGGATCGTTCTGTCTTTAAAGAACCAGATGATAAATACTGGAATGAGCAATACAAACACCCTTACCACCCAGTTCAGCGTTTTGGTCCAAAAGACCAGCTTATCTCCGCTCCACCGGCTTGCAATGAAAGCATGGTGAAAGTCAAAATTTATCCTGAATGAAAAAAATGCTGGTGCTAAGATCAGTATTACCCAGAACCAGGGGTTTTGATAATAACTGCAATTCTTATAAAAGATCAATTGTAAAAAGAAGGCCGATGCAAAAGGAATGAAGTATACCAGGTAGTACCCCCAAAATCTTTCCCATTTTGAATTACCTCCTGCTGCATATTTTTTTTCCAATCCATGCCAGTAATTGAGATAGATGAGTACAGACAACAGGCATATAATGATCAAAAAATAGAACAGCCTGAATTCTTTTTGATAAAAATCCTGCAGGTATTTGAAAATAACTGGCAAATGCTTTTATACTTTAGCGGTGTTTAAGGTATTCCATAGCAAGTCCTTTAATTCCATTAATCCGTAGCCGGTAACCGAGGAAATAAAAACATGCGGAATATTTTTTGGGAGTTCTTTCTCTATGGCCAATTTCAGTTCCTCATCCAGCATATCTGTTTTACTGATGGCAATTAAAAAATTTTTCTGCAGCATTTCGGGATTGTATTGCTCCAGCTCATTGAGTAGGATCTCAAATTCATGCTTGTGGTCTTTGCTGTCGGCCGGTATTAAAAAAAGCAAAACAGAGTTACGTTCAATGTGCCGCAGGAACCTATGTCCTAGGCCTTTTCCTTCGGCAGCGCCTTCAATGATACCCGGGAGATCTGCAATGCAAAAACTTTTTGCATCCCGGTATTCTACCATACCTAATTGGGGAACAAGCGTGGTAAAAGCATAATCCGCAATTTTTGGTTTTGCTGCTGTAATGCTGCTCAATAAAGTAGATTTGCCTGCATTGGGAAAGCCCACAAGCCCAACATCTGCCAAAACCTTTAGTTCTAAAACTTTCACGCCTTCTGTACCCGGTTCGCCGGGTTGTGCATATTCAGGAGATTGGTTGGTTGATGTTTTAAAATTGCTGTTGCCTAAACCACCACGGCCACCCTTTACTAAAATAACCTCCTGCCCGTCTTCCAATATCTCCGCTTCTTTTTCGCCGGTTTCTTCATTACGTGCTATAGTACCCAGGGGAACTTCAATGATGATGTCTTTACCCGTTTTACCACTTGAATTATTTTTACTGCCATTCTCTCCATCCTCTGCCAGCACATTTTTATAATAACGCAGGTGAAGCAATGTCCATAACTGTGTATTACCTTTTAAAATGATGTGTGCGCCACGTCCTCCATCACCTCCATCAGGGCCACCCATGGCGGTTAATTTATTGCGCATAAAGTGCTTGCTGCCTGCCCCACCATGCCCGCTGCGGCAAAATATCTTGATCTGGTCTACAAAATTTGATTTTTCCATTATAGCGGCAAAGGTCTGGAAAATTTAAGGATTAACGGCGTTAACTGCATTTTAAGCTTTTAATATGGTAACAATTTATAAATGGTACTACATTTGTAACACCTTAAGTAAAAATTGTACAATGATTAAATTCATAATAATACCCGTGGCAATAATGCTAGGCTGTGGTTCAGTTAAACCAGCTCAAAAAACACCCGCAGCTGACTCTGTTATTGTAGTACCTGCAAAAACGGAAAATCAAGAAACGGTTAATTTAAATGATGGTTACAGTACCAGGCGTGTACCACGCTGTATTAAAAAGAAGATAGATTCTTTTAAACTAAAAGAGCCACATGAAAGGCCTCAAAGTGTGGTTGAGTATACCTACAAAGGGAAAAAAGTATATTATGTTGTGATGCCTTGTTGCGATTTTTATAATGAAGTGTATGACGCAAACTGCAATTACCTTGGTGCACCTGACGGTGGATTTACCGGTAAAGGAGATGGTAAGATTCCTGATTTTGTTGCAGAAGCTAAAAATGCAAAAGTGATCTGGAAGGCCACGGTTAAATAATAATATCGACCAAAAGAAAAAATGGTAAATAGATTTTTTGTCTGGATTATTTGTTTTCGTTCCAAGTTTTATAATGTGCAGATTGAGATGCCATATCAACCGGAACAGATCGGAGTGGTTCACATGCAGCCCAACCTTCAAACATATCTTGTGGTAATTGTTGGTACAAGGCTGTTCCTGCTGTTTTCCAGTTTATCATTTCATTAGTTACTTCTTTAATTTTCTTGGCAGGGTTACCAACGATCAAACTTCTTTTTTCAAAAACGGCATCGCCTTTAATAAAACTCAAAGCGCCAACGATGCACTCATCGCCAAGGGTAACATTATCCATGATCACTGCATTCATGCCTACTAAACAATTTTTACCGATGGTTGCCCCATGTATTACAGCGCCATGGCCAATATGAGCACCTTCTTTTAAAAGTACAGTTACTCCCGGGAACATATGGATGGTGCAGTTCTCCTGAACATTGCATCCGTCTTCAATGATGATTTGTCCCCAGTCCCCACGTATCGCAGCGCCCGGGCCGATATAACAATCTTTGCCAATAATTACATTGCCGGTAACGGCAGATTGTGGATGAATGAAGGAAGATTTGTGGATGACTGGTGTGTAGCCGTTAAAAGAGTATATCATAGTTGAGAGTATAAAAAGTAATTGAAGTAAATGAAGTATATGAAGTAAATAAAGTAAATAAGGTAAATAAAGTATATGAAGGGTTTTTTAGGAATTAGATTTTTTCTTTTCATCATCCCTTTTCTTCCGGAGGTAAATAAGATAATCATTAATCAGCCTTTCTATTTCTTTTGCATCAATTTTTAATTCTATTAATTGTTCGTTTGTGATATACGCTTCATCAATTGCATCAATAAGATGATTTACAGTTTCTGTTAGGGAGCAACGTGCCTGTATGCAATAATGAATTTGATCGGGATAAGTAAATCCTTTCATGACCTTCGGAGATGAGTGCGTTAATTGATCTTGAACTTCTAATTAATTGATCTATTAATCTGAATTTTTCTTCCGAAAGAAATATTTTTATAAGTTTACTGATGTTATTTTTTAATAGGCGTGCTTTTTTCCATAGCTCAAGTTCTTCAAAGCCAAAATTTGCATTGTTCATAATAAAATTTTTTGAAGGCTGAATTTTCAGCATTTACCTGAAATTGGAAGGTACTTTATAAACTCTATTTACTAATTAACTTTTTAGCGGTGCGAAAACAGGTTCCCTTGAATAAAGCAACGATATGATCGTTTTGATTCTTTATAGTGATATGATAGAGGCCTGTTGATCTTCCATTGTGTACTTCATTCGCTTCGGCAATTAAAATATCGCCTACATGAATTGGCTTTGTAAAATTGATTGATGTATCTAAAGCAACGGATAAATTATTCCTGTTGTTACAGGCAAATGCAAAAGCGCTGTCGGACAGAGAAAAAGCTATGCCGCCATGTACAATACCCAATCCATTGATCATTTCTTTTCGGACGATCATTTTTATTTTACTGTATCCCTCTTTTACTTCCAATATTTCAATACCCAGCCATCGGCTGAACAGGTCATGCTCCATCATATGGGTCACTACCTCGTGCGCCAACTCATCTTTATTTACATTCATGATTTTTTTACGTAAAGATAAATGCTCTTTTGAACTATAGCATACTAAAGTGCGCAGGTAATTATACGTAGCTGCTAATTTTACAAAACAGATTTTATAACAGCGGCAAGCATAGTAGCCCATTTTTTATATTCTTTGCCGGAAGGGTGCAATCCATCTCCAGCCAGTAAAGACCTGTCAGTTAGCGCCATCCGGGTTGATGGCGTAATGTCAATATAATGTACAGCATTAGTTAATGAAATTTGTTTATTGATCACATTAAAAGAATCAATTTGTTTCCTGATCATAGCGGTATCCAATCCATTCGCAAATGGCGTAACACTCCAATCCGGTATTGACAAAACAGCCACTCTTGAAGGCCTGTTGCCTGCATACCGAATGGCAATATTCAACAAATTGGTGAACTCCCTGCTATACTCTTCCTGGCTACGGCCCTGGTATTGGTTATTAACTCCAATAAGTAAGGTTACAAAATCGTAAGTAGGTCTCTTTGGAGGTACACTATTAATACTGTTTAATAAATTGCCGGTGGTCCAGCCTGTAACAGCAATATATTCGGGTGTTGAAAAACGTAAGCCGTTATTATTTAGTAACATGCTTACAGTTTGTGCAGGAAAGCGGTCCATTGTCGCTACCGATTCACCGATTGTATAGGAATCTCCTAATGCCAGGTAGGTTTTATTAAGGCTGTCATTTACAGGCATGGAAGAAGAGCCTGCATTGTTTTCTTTTGTACAGCCGCCCATTAGCTGAAGAAAAGTAATAATAAGCGGTAAAAATAATAATTTGCACATATTATTACAAACGCATTCTTAATACTAAGGGTTTGTTAAGGGCAGTTAATTTCCTGTAAACTCCGGGCTTCTTTTTTCTAAAAAGGCATTGATGCCCTCTTTATAATCGGCTGTTCTTGCTGCCTTTTGCTGGTATTTATCTTCAATAGTAAGCTGCTCATCCCAAACATTAAAGAATGACTGGTTCAATGCATACTTTGTATAAGCAAGACCCTTTGTTGGCATTTGGGAAAGTGTCTGCACTATTTTTTTACTTTCTGCTTCAAAAACATCATCATCAAATACTTTATAGATCATGCCCATTTTTTCAGCCTCAGCTGCATTTACTTTATCACCGGTCATCATTAAAGCACTTGCTTTTTGCCAGCCTATAAGCCTGGGCAGGGTATAGGTTCCGCCACTGTCGGGTATCAATCCTATTTTACTGAATGCCTGGATGAAAGCTGCTGAACCTGCAGCCACAACAACATCGCAACATAGCGCCATGTTAGCGCCGGCACCGGCAGCAACCCCATTAACTGCAGCAACCACGGGCTTTGGCATATTGCGAATGCGTTTTACAATGGGATTATAATGTTCTCCGAGTATTTTCGCTATGGTGATCTCCTCCCCCTTAGGTGGAGGTTGCGAGGGGGCCAGTTCGCTGATATCCTGTCCTGCACAAAATGCTTTTCCAGCGCCGGTAATATATACTGCCCGCACCTCATGCAGCGATGCAGCTTCATCCAGTTTAGCCTGCATCAGTAAGGCCATTTCCCTGTTAAAGGAATTGAATTTTTCCGGGCGGTTCAACGTGATATAGGCAACGGCATTTTTTATTTCAAATAATATGGAAGACATTTCTTTGGTTTTACAACGTTAAAAAGGGAAAATCCTTACACTTCAAATCCTATTACATCCTGGTGTTCCAATAAGAACTGGCTTACGAGGTCATAATTGCGGTTTGGAGAACTTATCCTGTACACATAAACAGCATTTTTATTTTCTTTGGTGATCTTCATACGCCTGAATGTAAGGTCGTGTGTTCTAAAAAACTCTTCCAGTTCTGCATTAAAATTATTACCCGAACCTACAGTTAATATCTTATAATCCTTCACTTTGTGAAACCTGTTAATGATACGGTGTACGGGTTCCAGTACAAAAAGGGTAATTACAACCATAGCGGAAACCACAATAGCAAGGGTGTAATTATGATAGCCGATGGCCATACCAAGCGCTGCAGTAACCCAGATCAAGGCTGCTGTTGTTAAACCATTAACAGTGATCCCTTCTTTGAATATCACGCCAGCACCTATGAAACCGATCCCGGTTACAATATTACTGGCAATACGGTCTCCGCTTTCCACGCCACTTTCCCTCGAGATTATGGTATACAGGCAGGAGCCTACACAAATAAGTATCATTGTTCTGAACCCGGCCGGTTTACTCCTGAACTCCCTTTCCAGGCCAATGATGGCACCAATGACAAATGCTACCGAAACCTGTGCTGCTTCTTCAAAATAAATCGATAGATCCATATCTATAAAATTAAGTCAGCAAAAGTTAAATAACTCCATATATTTTATATATTTTGTAAGCGCTTTCAAAACCTAATTTCTTTTACTATTAAAAATAATTTATGAGATCCGTAAAGATTTATTGTATGATCATGCTGGCTGTATTACTTACCGGTTGTGATATGAAATGTTCGGTTGGTGGAAAACCTGAAGCAACAAAAACAGTCAGTTCCAGCGATAATAATGCGCTAAATGGGGCTATTATAAAAAACGATATTGATGTAGAAGTAACCGGGGTGAAACTTAAAGAGATTTACCTGGTGGATGAAAATAATAAAGTATTGACAGAGAATAAAACCCGTTTAGGTGAAAAGATATACGCGGTTGTTGTTCTTGATACAGGCTGGGTAAAAGAAAATGGCAGATCTTTTCTTGGTGCTTCGGAAAGAATATCAACACCATCGGGCAAAGTGATCGTGGATGCAGATGATATTTTTAAAGATTATGATTCGACAGGTGTTCCTGTAAAAGATGCGGGATTTATAACCCTTTCTGCAGTTATATCGCAAGCCGATGAAGGATTAGAAGAGTTTATTGTGCAATTCAGGGTTTGGGATAAAAAGGGCAGTGGAGAGATCAAAGGAAAATATAAGTTCCGCATCGTAAAATAGCGGGTCTGTTTAATGGCATTTAAAATAATCAAACGGTTCTTTACAATCATTACATTGATATAAAGACTTACAGGCTGTGCTTCCAAATTCGCTGATGAGCTTTGTATTGGTTGAATTGCATT
>JBKJMZ010000159.1:0-3426 GCA_046596255.1 Ferruginibacter sp.
CTTGTAATTTCTCATTGAAAAATTAACGTCAAATTCTAAATTAATATTTGCGCTAACATTACCTTGATAACCAAATGGTTATTTGCTGCTGTTTCCAAACTTTCAAAGAACTTTTAGGCTTCACTTTTTGTCCCTTTTTTCATTGGGAGTGCAAATGTAAGGGCCTATATTTTATCACCCAAATTTATCTAAACTTTTATCTTATTTTTTCCTTTGAAAAAACCCGTTTTTTAATTGGGAGTGCAAAAGTAAGAGCGAAGCATTTACCCACCAAATCTAATTTCATTTTTGATGAAAATATTATTGATGAATCTGATATTTGTCGTGTGTGATTTTAGTTAAGAACTGATGCCTTTTTTCAAAAGCGGACGGCAAAGATACGGGTCGAATAATTGCTGCCAAAATAATTCTCTATAATAATTGTTAACAACAGGAAGAACCAAATGTCGATATCTGGCTAAAAGGTTAACTGTATTGACTTACAAGCTTTAACAGGGAAAATGATTTTTTTTTTGAAAAAAATGTGAAAATTTATTTCAGGCATAAAATAAGCCGGATTTGTAATTAAAATGACTTCAGGATAAGTCTAAAATCTGCCGGTAATTTTCATAAGAAAGATACTTTATCCAAAAATAATCCCCCGGATGGAACGGAAAAATCGGCTTTAATACAATCCTTACCTGCTATTATGGCTTTAAATTCTTCCAGATCAATTTTCTTTTTACCCACCAAAAGCATGGTTCCCACCAATCCTTTAACCATTCCGCGCAGGAAACGATTGGCTTTTACTTTATAAACAAGGCAACCAGCTTCCAACAGCCATTCACTGGTATATATTTTACACTCAAAGTTGTTTACCTGGGTATTTCGTTTTGAGAAACTGGTGAAATCAGTATATCCCTTGATCGCGGAAGCTGCTTCCTGTAACAATTCTAGTTCCACTGTATATGGAATATAGCAGGCCCTTCCTTGTAAAAAAGGATCTTTATGCTGATATATATAGTACCGGTATTCCCGGCTTATGGCATCAAAACGGCAATGCGCCCCTTCAGCAACCGGGAAGATCTGTTTAGCAACTATATCTGCAGGTAAGATTGCATTCAGGTTGTAAACATCATCCTTTATAAGCATGTCCGTATCAAAATGAAAGAAATTTTGCAGCGCATGAACACCGGCATCTGTGCGGGATGAGCCGGTGAGTTCGAACCTGGTTTTATAGTAAACCTCTAATGCTTTTTCAACTTCAGCCTGTATAGAATTTGCATTGTGCTGCTTTTGAAAACCTGAGTAATGTGTGCCTTTATAGGAAACCTCAATAAAATAACGTGGCATATATTAAGCTTTCAGTACCATTTAACTTATTGCCTGATCATGGCATCAAGCCTTGTTTTGTAATAATTATCGGTTAACTGATCTTTCAGAATTCCAAAATTATTGATATCAGATACATACGGAAAAGCGGCTACAAAGAACTTGTATTTTTCTTCTTCGTTAACAAACAAAACGCTCAGGTTCTTTACCTGTTCAGTACTATAACAGATATTTAAAAACTGCTTGTTGGCAGCTTTGACCATATTCTTTTCATTAACCTCGCCTGCCATTTGTTTGCGCAGCTTCAAATATTCATTTTGCGAAGCTGTCTTTTTACAATTGGCATTTGTAATGGTAATTAAAGAAGGTGCCGCCGGTTTTTTTTCCATAACTGAATCGACCTGGGGAGTTACAGGCGTTTTCTTTTCACTCGGTTTAGGTTTCGTTTTCACAACTTTTTTCCCTTCAACTACCGGTGCCGCAGGCTTCTTCTGCTGAACGGTATCTATTTTGGGAGATACGGGAATTTTCTTTTCTTCTGTTTTAATAACGGGTTGCGTTACCACAATATCATTGGGTTTAACTACCGGTGCCCAGGCAATAGAAGGTTCGTTTACTACTTCAGCTAGTATCCTTGAAAATTCATCAATATTAGGCCCCGCCTTTTCTTCCCTTCCTGATGGAAACTCTTTTTTGATCGCCAATGGTTGCATGGTTTGCAGGTTGAGCATGGTCCATCCTTTATCTGTCGAGTTTTTCAACAGTAACCCAATATTTGCATCCCTGATCTTTATACTGGTACTGATCTCCGGCAGACCCGCATCATAGAATCCTATTGTAATAGGGTATTGATTATCACTCAACTTTGGAATAATTAAATATCCCGCTGGCGAAGAGTTCCATACCTTTTTGTCCAGTTTCACATAAAACCCCTCTTTATTTTCTGTCTGCAGGTAAATAAACCTTGATGTTTGTGCCACAGCCCAATTAGAATTCATCGCAAAAAGTAAAAAGGCAATGCTGGATCTTAAGAAGAATGAAGTCATTATTTTAAAAAATTAACACTTTCAAAAATACTTTATTTATCCTTGTTTTTACCACTTAAATAAAAAATGACCAGCCATTAACAAACACACGCTTATTTTTGCTCCCTAAATCATTGATATGAAAAAAACATTGTTCCTGCTAGCATTTATTATTGCAGCGCCCTTTTTAGCAGAAGCCCAGTTTGGCGCGGAGCCTGCTGATACCTCCTGGAAAAAAATATTCCGGGGATCTCATCCAAAAGTTAATGACCTGGTACATACCAAACTTGAAGCCAGGTTCGACTACGACAAATCTTATTTGTACGGAAAGGTTTGGATAACCTTAAGGCCTCATTTTTATAATACCGATTCCCTTTTACTGGATGCAAAAGGTATGGATATTAAAGAAGTATCCATAGTTAAAGGGGCTGGTAAAAGCAAATTGAAATATACTTATGATGATGCGGAGCTGAGAATATCACTTGACAGGATCTATAAAAACAATGAGACCTACACCATTTACATGGATTATGTAAGTAAGCCAGATGAGCTTAAAGTAAAAGGTAGCGCTGCCATCACGGGTGCAAAAGGTTTATACTTCATTAATCCTAAAGGCGTAGAAAAAGACAAGCCTACACAAATATGGACGCAGGGAGAAACTGAAGCAACCAGTGTTTGGGTACCCACCATTGATAAACCCAATCAAAAGACCACGCAGGAAATATACATGACCGTACCCGCTAAATATGTTACGCTCAGCAACGGCTTACTAAAAAGCCAGAAGAAAAATACAGACGGCACAAGAACTGATTATTGGAAAATGGATCTGCCACATGCCCCCTATTTATTTTTTATGGGCGTAGGTGAATATGCAATTGTAAAAGATAGTTATAAGGGAAAGGAAGTAAGCTACTATGTTGAAAAGGAATATGCACCGGTTGCCCGTGGCATTTTTGGTCACACACCTGAAATGATGAAATTCTTCTCAGATAAATTGGGTGTAGAATACCCCTGGCAAAAATATGCACAGATCGTAGGCCGTGATTAAGTGAGCGGCGCTATGGAAAATACTACAGCTACTATTCACCAG
>JBKJMZ010000190.1:0-49335 GCA_046596255.1 Ferruginibacter sp.
ACATGAATAAAAGATGAGACCCGTTACGATCCAAAAGGATGGTTCTAATAGAAGATTTTGGTCTGGAGGAGTCTTGAAAAGCCTATTATAAAAGGAGATACAAAAAATTGTTTTGCAAAGATTGGACAAAGCATGGATATGGAGATTTGAGGTACCAGTTCTGTTAAAATAAAGTAAGTAAATAGTTATTATCATTGTACATAGGAATAAAAATTTTATTTTTCTAATTTCTTTACCCTTAATAAATATTCTGGAAAAAAAAATAGTCCAAAATAAAAGATCGCATAGCTGTAAGAAACTTTGTATAAAAAAATTTATTTCTTTAGCATATAAAAATAATATTGCACTGCATATCGAATTTGCAGAAACTAGCAGAGCAATCAATGGGTAAAAGAAAAACCCTTTCATATAGACCTTATTGTTTGTTGGAAGTATAAAAGCAAATACAAGGGAAACAATAATAATAAAACTTCCAATCCAGATTACTATTGAGTTTAAGGTGTGCACTACTATTATTTTTCTACAATACTACTTTTATTTTCCTAATATATTTCCCGGAAAAAACCTCTTTTTTCTGGTGTTTTCCCCTTCAATTCAACATTTAAGTATAGCATCTTTGATCAGGAATTTTCAATCCGTACCCTATAAGTTCCAAGGTTTTTCTTGTTAGTAATGAAGGGCAGGTGTTAAACCTGCCCATTTTATTTGAATTGGCAACTAAAATACATATGAATTTTAACATAGTGAACTTTCTGCCGAGCTATCTCCAATATACTGCGTAAAAACCCCATCTTCTACAAAGGGTATTTACACGCTTTCTTATCTTTAGATATAATTTGAACTTGCATTCTTCGTTATACTAAGTATTAATCCATTATCCCAAGACCCAAAAATTACTATTATGTCAATTGAGAATTTACCAGAGCCTATAAAAATTATTATTGCCGATGATCATGTGCTGTACCGGGCAGGTGTAAAAACCGCGTTAAGTTCAAAAAAGGATGTGAAAGTGGTTGCCGAAGCAGATAACGGCATGCATTTGCTGAATATGCTTAAAATGATACCCGTTGATGTGATCCTGCTGGATATACAAATGCCGATCATGGATGGTATTACCGCATTGCCCGAAATAAAAAAGCTATACCCTAATGTAAGGATTATCATGCTCACCATGATGGACGATCATAGCATGATCACCAAATTAATGGAAATTGGCGCCAACAGCTACCTTACCAAAACTAGCGACAGCGAGATCATTTATGAGGCTATAAAAACATGTTTTGAACAGGAATATTATTTTAATTCTCTTACCAACAAAGCACTGCTTACAAACCTGAAGCAGCGTAATGATGTTACGCCTCAACGCATGGCTCAACAGGAAGCTCACCTGAATGAAAAGGAAATGCTGATCTTAAAACTTATGTGTGAAGAGAAAAGTACCAAAGAGATAGCAGACGTGGTTGACCTTAGCCCCCGAACCGTGGAAGCCATCCGGGATAAACTAAAAGTAAAGACCGGGGCCAAAAGTACGGCAGGCCTGATCATGTATGCTGTAAAGAACAAGATATTAAACGAAGAATTCTAAGCGATAAAATTCTACATTTTCCTAAAACAATAATGAAAGTAAGCCCCTGGATCTTCCGGGGTTTTACATTTAACAGGGCTAAGCACCGTTAATACTATATTTGACAAATGGAATTCTTTCTTTTTAATGGTAAATTTTTTCCTGAAGGATCAACCCCACTCTCAGTAAATAGCCGGGGATTAAGATTTGGAGATGGGCTTTTTGAAACCATGAAAAGCACTAACGGCCATATTGAAATGATTGATGGTCATTTTGCCCGTTTGTGGAAAGGCCTGGATATATTACAGTTTAAAATACCTGCTCATTTTACACCCGATAGCCTTGAGCAGGAAGTGCTTGCTTTATTACAAAAGAATAGCCAACTTCAAAATGCCCGTATACGGATAACAGTCTTCAGGGGCGATGGGGGATTATATGATGCCGTTAACCATATTCCCAATTACCTTATACAAACCTGGGAATTACCCGGGGATAAAGCTACCTGGAATAGTAATGGATTAATACTGGGGATCTATACGGAAGTAAAAAAAAGCTGTGACAAACTTAGTAATTTAAAGCATAATAATTTTTTGCCCTATAGCATGGCAGCCCTGTACGCTAAATCACAAAAATGGAATGATGCTGTAATACTGAATACCTATGGCTGCATTTGTGATTCAACAATTGCTAATATCTTTCTAATTAAGAATAATATTATTTATACGCCTGCTCTTGAAGAAGGTTGCATTGCCGGCGTGATGAGAAGACATATTATCCAACAACTTACTAAACTTGGTTACCAGGCAGAACAGACCCGGATAACTGTTGATGAATTGTTTTCAGCGGATGAAGTTTTCTTAACCAATTCCATATTCAATATCCGCTGGGTGCAGCAAATGGGTGATTCAAAATTTGCAAATACCCTCACTGAAAAAATTAATGCAGCCATCTTTCCAACAAATCAATGATGTTTTTGTTGATAGGTTGTATAACTCAGTAAACCCATTTGAAATTGCAAACCGTAAATATATTCTGGTTCAGGCGTGACCTCAGGCTGACTGATAATGCAGGCCTGTACCATGCATTAAAGGATAATGATCTTGTGATACCCATTTTTATTTTTGATAAAAATATTTTGGATAAGCTTTCTGATAAAACCGACCGCAGGGTGGCTTTCATCCATGCTGCTGTTGAAGAACTACAGGCTGCCTTGGTAAAAATGGGTTCCACCCTGGAAGTTTTTTATTCCACACCTGCTGAAGTTTTTAAAATGCTTTTTGAAAGATACAGCATTAAAAAAGTATTTACCAACCATGACTATGAACCATATGCAAAAGAAAGAGATACTGCTATAGCATCATACCTATCCCCGAAAGAGGTTTCATTACATACTTATAAAGACCAGGTAATTTTTGAAAAGGACGAAGTGATCAAAGATGATGGAAAACCATACACAGTATTTACTCCCTATAGCAGGAAATGGAAAGCAGTTTTGCAAGACTATCATTTGAAACCATATCCAACTGAAAAGTATTTTAATAATTTTTACCGGCAAACTCCGCAACCAATTCCTTCCTTACCCGAAATGAGATTCATCAATATGGATAAACCCTATCCTGCAAAGGAATTAAATGATCAATTAATCAATAAGTACCAACAGCAAAGGAATTTTCCTGCAATTGCAGGTACTTCTAAACTGGGTGTGCATTTACGTTTTGGAACAGTAAGCATAAGGCAGTTGGCACAGCAAAGCATTGGTTTAAGCGAAACATTTCTTAATGAATTAATATGGCGTGATTTTTACCAGGCGATACTCTGGCATTTTCCGGAAGTAGGAAAGGGCAGGGCATTTAAACCACAGTATGACAATATTGAATGGCGAAGAGATGAAGGCGAATTTGAAAAATGGTACACAGGACAAACCGGATATCCCATTGTAGATGCAGGCATACGGGAATTGAATGAAACCGGTTTTATGCACAACAGGGTACGTATGATCACCGCTTCTTTTTTGTGTAAGCATCTGTTATTGGACTGGCGTTTAGGCGAAGCTTATTTTGCAGAAAAGCTACTGGATTTTGACCTGGCTGCAAACAACGGCGGCTGGCAATGGGCTGCAGGAAGTGGTTGCGATGCTGCGCCTTATTTCAGGATATTCAATCCATACCTGCAGACAAAAAAATTTGATCCCGAACTGAAATATATAAATAAATGGGTACCGGAACTAAATGAGCTTAATTATCCCAATCCGATCGTTGAACATGAATTTGCCAGGAAACGTTGCCTGGAAGTTTATAAAAAAGGCCTGCAAAAAAATGAGTATTGATCATGCCTGGGCAAAAATACTATCCATGTCTATTTCAACGTGCGTGTGATTAGCCTGGTAAACTGTAATGAATTTTTTAATGGCATTCTTTCCCGCATCACCCAAACTGGTAGAATGTTCATTTACATAGAGATCAATATGTTTTCGCATGATGTCCTCACTTATTTCCTGCGAATGTGATTTTACATATTCCGTAAGTTCAGCGTAATTATTTTTATAAGCATACCCAATACTTGCCTTTATCAATGCATTGACCTTTGGTTGTATTCCCTGGCCAATTGTACGCCGGGTAACTATGCCTCCCAGCGGGATCGCATTGCCAGTTTCTTTTTCCCAGTGATCTCCCAGGTTGGTGATCTTATACAATCCTTTATCAGCATAAGTAAAACGATTCTCATGAATGATCACCCCGAGCCCTTTTCCATTCAGCACAAAATCCTCTATTTCATCATACCGCATAAAAATCTTGTTCTTTGCCTGTGGATATGCCAATGAAAAAAGTACATGTGCTGTTGTATGCTCGCCGGGTATTGCAATTAAATGATCTTCAACATTTTTCATTTTTAATTTTTCATTTTTAATTAATAAAGGCCCAACACCTTTGCCCAATGCACTACCACTGTCTAACACCGCATATTTATCTAGCACCAGGGGCAGTACACCATAGCTTAGTTTAGTGATATCTAATTTTCCCTGTAGGGCCCATTGGTTCAGGGTTTCCACATCTTCCAACATAACTTCAAAGGATAGTCCACCGGTATCGATCTTATGATTTACCAGTGCATCAAAAATAAAAGTATCGTTGGGGCAGGGCGAAAAGCCTAAACTGAGTTTCATGTATATATTAATCCGTTAATTGGTTAATTTGGTAATTAGTATTGCCAATTCGCTGTTTAAATTTTCTATCGCTTCTTTCATCATCCATTTTGTTTTATCTCTTTCAGCAACATAGTTTGATATTGACCTGAGCTGCAAAAAGGGGATCTCTTCCTGCAGACAAACATAATGTAAAGCTGCTCCTTCCATAGATTCTATATCAGCACCAAAACTTTGTATGAACTGCTGACGCTGCAGATCACTATCGCTTACTTTATTTACGGTGATTGCTTTTATTGTTGGTAAAAGGGTATTGCCCAACAAAGGATTTGAGTTGATGAGCCAGCCATTTTCAAAAGGCACTTCATCTTTATCTGCAAGCCCGGTGCTAAATATGGGTGTATAAATTTCTTTTTCTTCAAATCCCAGGTCAGCAAAAGCATCCTGCTTTACCATTACTGTTTTTGCTAATTCAATGCCGGTATCAAAGCAACCGGCAATACCTGCCTGGATCACCAGGTCATATTCTACCTGCAATATCCTTTTATGTAAATGATAGATCGTAGAAGGAACACCCACGCCACATATCAATATATCTGCTTTGGTATTGGCAGTTATAAATGGCTGGATCTCTGTTGCTGTAGCAGCAATAACTAAGATTTGCATGCTACAAATTTCGTGTTTAGCAGGCATATTTCAGGATTTAGAAGCTACCTTTGCGAAAATTTTTGGATTTACCATGGTTTACATCACAAGAATAGAACATTTTAATGCAGCTCATAAACTATTCAACCCAGACTGGAGCAGGGAAAAGAATGAGGAGGTTTTTGGTAAATGTGCCAATGAGAACTGGCATGGGCATAATTTTGAGCTCTTTGTTACACTTAAAGGAGAGCCAAATCCAGATACCGGCTTTGTGTACGATGTAAAGAAACTGAGCATTATTGTAAAGGAACACATAATAGACAAACTCGATCATAAGAACCTGAACGTGGACGTTGATTTTATGAAGGATAAGCTCTGCTCTATTGAGAACCTGGTCATCGGTATCTGGAACGAACTAACGCCGCAGCTCCCGGCTGATGTACAGCTGCATTGTCTTAAGTTATCTGAAACACCCCGTATCTATGTAGAATATTACGGCGATGCCGCAGTCAAATAATTCGGGTTTAACCAAACAAAGCCTAACTTTATTGCCTTAACTTTCAAATTGATCGGTTTAAACGGCAGACTTCTGTTTTAGCCGTAAATAAAAATTCTTCTGAATATTTATCTATGATCTTCAGAACAAATTTTAGCGTATAAATGTTATAAAATATCATGAGCAATAGAGTAGCCGTTTACCGCAAAGAACATTTTAATGCAGCCCACCGGCTAAATAACCCCGATTGGGATGCTGCTACAAATGAGCGTGTTTTTGGCAAATGCAATAACCCGCATTTTCATGGACATAATTATGAGCTTGTGGTAAAAATTACAGGAGAGCCTGATCCGGCTACAGGGTATGTGATGGATATGAAACTGCTCAGCGATATGGTGCAGGAAAATGTGCTGGAGCGGTTTGATCATAAAAATTTAAATGAGGATACTGCAGAATTCAGGAATTTAAACCCAAGCGCAGAAAATATAGCAATTGTCATCTATAATATTTTAAGACAAAAGATCGATACAAAATTCGACCTGCAGATCCGCCTGTATGAAACAGAAAGGAATTTTGTGGATTACCCCGTAAATTAAAACCGTTAATTAGTTAATCCGTTCATTGGATAATTGGTGAAGCAGGGTTTAACTATTGAGGTTCCTACGGATTAACCAATTAACCAATTAACAAAATTAGGAAAATGGCTTATAAAAAAATAGAACAGTACGATGAAGAAATTACATCGGGGCTGATGAAAAATTACCGGAGCAGTTTGCAACTTTTGGGAGAGGATCCGGATAGGGAGGGCTTGGAAAAAACACCTGAACGTGTTGCCAAGGCCATGCAGTTTCTTACGCAAGGTTATAATATAGATGCCAATGCCATTTTAAATTCTGCAAAGTTTAAAGAGGATGTAAGTGAAATGATCATTGTAAAGGATATTGAACTGTACAGCATGTGTGAGCACCATATGTTGCCTTTTTACGGAAAAGCTCATGTGGCCTATATTCCAAACGGGTACATTACCGGGCTAAGCAAGATCGCCAGGGTAGTGGATATATACAGCCGCCGCCTGCAGGTGCAGGAAAGATTGACACACCAGATATTGAATTCGATAAAAGAAACGTTGAATCCTTTGGGTGTTGCTGTTGTTATTGAAGCATCCCATTTATGTATGATGATGAGGGGTGTAGAGAAACAGAATTCAGTAACAACCACTTCAGCATTTTGGGGCGAGTTTGAAAAAAATGAAACAAGAAGTGAGTTTGTGAAATTGATAAGTGCTAAGCTGCATTGATACATGTTAATTGGTAAATTAGTTAATTGGTTAATCTGTAGGATCTAAATCTTTACAGCAACCTCTATAAATCAGATATTAGTTTATTCGTTATTTTGTGAAAGACTTTTAAAATCGCATGCTCTTTTACGGATTAACCAATTAACTAATTAATGTATTAACAATGAAACACGCATTTATTTTCCCCGGCCAGGGTTCACAGTTCAGCGGGATGGGAAAAGATCTTTATGGATCAGATCCTGTTTCTAAAGAATTATTTGAACAGGCCAATGATATTTTAGGCTTTCGTATCTCCGATATTATGTTCAGTGGCTCGGATGAAGACCTGAAGCAAACTAATGTAACACAGCCAGCAGTTTTTTTGCATTCTGTTATTGCATTTAAAACTTTACCCGATGCTAGGCCAGGCATGGTAGCCGGACATTCTTTGGGTGAATTCTCTGCGTTGGTTGCCAATAATACATTGAGTTTTGAAAATGCATTGCGGTTGGTTTCCATACGGGCCAAGGCTATGCAGCGTGCCTGTGAAATGAATTCTTCAACCATGGCAGCAGTATTGGCTTTGACAGATAGTAAAGTAGAAGAGATCTGTGCAGCAGTTATGCAGGAGACCGGTGAAGTGGTAGTGCCTGCCAATTATAATTGTCCGGGCCAATTAGTGATCAGCGGTTCTATGGCCGGTATTGAAATTGCCTGCGAACGCATGAAAGCTGCCGGTGCAAAACGTGCACTAATCCTCCCTGTCGGCGGAGCATTTCATTCTCCTTTAATGCTGCCTGCAAAAGAAGAACTGGCTGCTGCCATTGAAGCAACTCTTTTTAACGAACCGTCCTGCCCGATCTATCAGAACGTGATCGCTAAAGCTGTCACCGATCCTGGAATTATTAAAAGAAATTTAATTGACCAGTTAACTGGTGCTGTGCGCTGGGCACAGAGCGTAGAAGCGATGATAGCTGATGGGGCAACGCATTTTACAGAATGCGGTCCGGGTAAGGTGTTGCAGGGCCTCGTAATGAAGATCAATAAAGAAATGATAACTGATGGAGTGAGTTAGGCACGTTAATCCGTTAATTTGTATATCCGTTAATACGTGGGTTCATTAATTTGGGGGGGAAACTTAGAATCATTGATTTCTACGGATTAACCAATTAACTAATAAACGGATTAACTAACCTAATGTATAATAATGGTAGTACCATTTCTCTTAATTAAATTCCCCCTGTAATCAACAGCTTCAGCCATCCATACATACGTACCGGTATTTTGTACTTTCCCCTTTATCGTTCCATCCCAGCCCTTGTTAGGATCGATTGTTGAAAATAATAATTGACCATACCTGTTATATATCCTCAAGAAATGAAACTCCTTCATGCCTATGGATATCACTTTTAAAATATCATTTAATCCATTTCCATCAGGTGTAAAAGCATTGGGCACGTACAATTCAGGCCCTTCATAAACTTTAATCTTTATCGTATCAAGAGCTTCGCAGCCGGCTACGGTACTGGCATATACATGATACGTGATATCTCTGTCTAAAATGGCGATTGGGTTTGCACTAAAGGGAACGTCTAATCCATAAGTAGGTGACCAGTTAAATATTGTAAAGCCGGAATTGTTTATGTCCCTGGAGAATAATTTCAATGGCTGGCGCATGGCGATTGTTGTATCGTTGCCAACAAATAATATAGCGGGCGGGGTAACAGTAATTAAAATACTGTCATCCTTCAATGAGTTGCATCCCTTTGCATCAACCACGGCTAATGAATAAATGACTGATGAAGTTGGTTTATTGATCGTGGGATTAAAAATAGTTGGGTCATCTAAATTGGTTGGCGGCGTCCAGGTATAAGATACACCGCCACTTCCATTCAACTGGCGATCCTTTGCATAGCAAACGGTAACGTCGGGGCCGGCATTTGGTACAGGTGCAGGGTCAACAAAAATTGTTATTGAATCAAGCCTTGTGCAGATACCAATTGTAGCTGTAATAAAATATTTGGTGGTAGTTATCGGCGTAGCCACCGGACTTAAAATGCTGCTGTTACTTAAAGTTGCAGCGGGTGTCCATATAAAACTTGTTCCGTTTGATGTAGGATTGAGCTGGTATGTTTTACCCTCGCAAATGGTTGCATTTGAACCTGCTGCCAGTGTTACCGTATTATTTAAAGGGATAAAAATATTTTGTGAACTGATACAATTATTAATGTCCCTAACCCATACCACCTGGTTGCCTCCTGCAATATTAAAAGTATTGCCTGGTTGGAAATTGGTTCCATCAATTGAATATTCGTAGGGTGCATTGCCACCGGAAGCGGTAATGGTTACAGTACCATCCGGAATGCCTGAGCAACTGGCTGCTGTTGATGCAATATTGCTGATCAGCAGGTCGGGAAATACTTGCAATACGATAATATCCATACTGTCCATACAACCTGTTGCATCTTTTATCTTTACCCGATATGTACCCGCAGGTAAATTTGAAAAAGTACTGTCTGTTTGGTATGGGCCGTTATTTAATGAAAACACAATCGGGTTTATCCAGCCTTCCCCACTTGAGACTTTTATTTGTCCCGTGGACGCATCTTTACAGTTTACGCCTTGCGCTGATTTTAAATAGATCCTTTTCCATCTAAGCAGTATGGAGTCCCTTGCATTACAGGTTCCTTCAGTTGCTGTGCAATAATAACTGGTAAGATCTGCTACCGGGGTTGCAACAGGATTTGGAATTATCGTACTGCTCAATGTTGGGTTTACATCCCAGGTATATATACTGTATCCGCCGGAAGCTGTTAGTTGTATACTTGCACCCTTGCAGATAAAAGAAGTATCGGGTGGAGTAATCCCTAAGGTATCAAAATCCCTTATCTGTATTACTGTGCTGTCGGACGGGCTGCCCACAGCACATCCTGCTAATGCGTAAATGATTAGTGTTTCAATCCCCTCAGGCGTTCCATCTACTATTGGTAATACATTCACAATAACTACGGTGTCATTACCGGGTATGGTAACTGATGTGGGCAGTAATTGAACATCAGTTCCATTAATGGCAGTACCACCATAAGAAAGGTTAACAGTGAGCGGGTTTGGAGAAAGATTTGGCCGCTTTATCTCGAATGATCCTGCTGAACAACCTTCCACCAGGTAGCTGTTGCCAAGCCTATCCGTTTGCGTAAGGTTATTCAATTCAATGGAATTGGAGCTAAGGCTTTTTGCTTCTAAAAAAACGCCGCTGTCATATTCGTCATCAAGTACATCAGCTATCACTAATTTTAAATGGTAGGTTTGGCAAGGTTGTACCTGCGCAGAAGCTGTAAAAACGGTGGTGTGGCCATCATGTGTAAAAAACTGGTTAAACCTATTGTCAATATAATAAGCGGGATTGTTTGGGCAGCCGCCGTTAGGTACATCATTTACATTAAAAATGGATACAGGTAATAAGGTATTAGGTACTAAAGCAATATTCTTGAGACCGGTTATGCCCGGCCCCGAAATAAAAAATGCAAAAGCATCATTAAAATCACAAACAAATGCTGGGGTATATTCTTCTGAACTGAAAACATAATTGAATTTTATGCTATCGCCCGAAGGCACAAAATCAAACTCCAGAATGCAGGCATCAAAAGTCTCATTTAGAGGAACTAAAATGGAATTGGCAAGATCTATATCGCCAGGCAAACCAAATGCTGTTGTTGCATCAGAATTTACGGCCTGGTTTGTGGTATCTCCATCCAGTCCGTAATCAGGTGGAGGGAGATCACTTTTGGTTTTGCCTGTAGATAACACAATACCACTATCAATACCTAAAGCTGTGGAGGAAAGATTATTAAAAAAAGCAGATGCCCGGGGATCGGCAACTAAACTTACATTACTTACTGTTACGCCTTGTCCAAGTAATTTTTGAATTAAAGCCATTGCAGAAGATTCAGGAATAACCTGTAACTGTGCACTTGAAGTATACCGTGCAAGTATACTCAGTCCCAATAACAAAAATATTTTGATCATTTTCTTCACTGCTGCTTAAAGATAGGCAGATTAATCTTTTGGAAACAAAAAAGCCCCGTTTTAGCTGGGCTTTGTAATTATTATTTTTTACCGTTGTTAGTCGCCTGAACCAACAACCTACTATATTACAAATTCTCCAGTGCAGCATTCATACTCCTTACAGCATCTGCGCTCTTATTAAACGCAGCCTGCTCTTCTTCGTTCAGCTTATAATCAACAATTTTCTCTATTCCGTTCCTGCCAATAATTACAGGTACACCAATGCAGATATCATTTTGTCCGTATTCTCCTTCTATATAAACACAGCAGGGGAATAATTTCTTCTCATCCCTTACAATGGCTTCTACCAGGGCCGCTCCAGCGGCCCCGGGCGCATACCAGGCAGAAGTACCCAGTAGACCGGTAAGCGTTGCACCCCCAACCATGGTATCTGCAACTACTTTTTTCAAGGTCTCTGCATCGAGGTAATTAGAAACCGGGGTGCCCTGGTAAGTTGCCAGCCTGGCTAAAGGTATCATGGTAGTATCTCCGTGTCCGCCAATAACAACAGCCTGCAGGTCGGTGGCCGTGCAGCCCATAGCTGTTGATAAATAATATTTAAAACGGCTGCTGTCTAAAATACCGCCCATACCTATGATCCTGTTTTTCGGTAACCCGCTCGATTTTAAAGCCAGGTAGGTCATGGTATCCATCGGGTTACTGATAACAATAATGATGACATTAGGTGAATGCTTTAAAAGATTTTCAGTTACTGATCTTACAATACTGGCATTGATGCCGATCAGTTCTTCTCTGGTCATGCCTGGCTTACGGGGAATGCCCGAAGTGATAACCGCCACATCCGTTCCCGCTGTTTGGGAATAGTCATTGGTACATCCCGTGATCTTTGTATCAAAACCCAGCAGGGTAGCAGTTTGCATCATGTCGATGGCCTTGCCTTCTGCCACACCTTCTTTAATATCCAATAGAACAAGCTCGTTACAAAGTTCTTTACGGGCTATATTGTCAGCACAGGTTGCACCTACGGCCCCGGCTCCAACTACAGTTACTTTCATTTATATATGTTTACGGTGAAAATGGTTTTGCAGGGCAAAGGTAATTAATTACCTCCTCCGGCAAAACTCGATTTTAAATTTCATTAACAGCAAAGTTATCCAGATGTTGAAAAATTAACTGTTCTATGTGGCGCATTCACCTGTATTAATTTTATTTTACTCTATAATTGTAATGTCAATGTTTAAGATCCTATCCCTCGTTTTCCTGTTAAGTAGTCACTCCATTGTTTTTGGTTTTACTGTTCCTGCTTTTACTGCGGTTTTCGACAGTAAGAAAAAGACAGTACAAATTAAATGGGAACATAGTTCCTCCGTGATCAAAGCATACAGTATACAAAGAAGTGCAGATAATAATACCTGGCAGGATATTGCTGTACAGGGAACAATTGAAAACACAGTTCCACGGATATTTTATTTTGAAGATAAAAGCCCTTCAGAAGGCGAGAATTATTATCGCCTTCGATCTACATCTGCGACCAATCAGCTTGTATACAGCAACAGTATACTGATCATTACCGGCTCTTCAAATAAAGGCTGGATCATGTATCCCGTGCCGGCAAACGATTTTCTTACTTTGGAATACAGGGGGGCTGAACCGTTAAAAGGTGTTATTAATGTTTTTATACAGCAAAGCTCTGGCAGGATAATACACCGGTTAAGGAGTTCATCTTTGATCAGGACTATAACCATACCCGTACACAACCTGGGTAAGGGTTTTTATGATATAAGAGTGATCGTACAGGGAGAGCTGGTATGGAAACAGCGCTTTGTAAAATAACAGGCTAAAACAAAGCTGCTATCTTTTCCACCGGCATGCTGTTTTTAAAATGTTCCAGGAACTTTCCTTTTTTATCATACACATATACATCGGGTATGCCGTGCACTTTAAAAAAAGTTGGTAAATGCGTAGTGGTTTCTCTTGCCATAGTGATGTTGGGGTAATCTGCGATCTTAAAATCGGTGTGGAATTTTTTGATGGCCTTGAAATCCAAAATAGATATCATGAGGACCTGTACATTTTTAAGTTGGTCTATTTTTGCAGTTAAATTCTTGGTTTCCTGGTGACAATGATCACAATCCGGGTTAAAGAAGAAGAAAACTACGGGCTTTTTTTTGGGCAGGTCCTTTTGTGTAAAATTAGTGCTGTCTGGCACTTTTAGGATAGTGAAAGTTGGTATCGTGGGAAACCGCAGGTAAATTAAACTGCTGTCTGCCTGACCAAAAACATTTATGAGTAAGCACGAACAGATCAACGTAAAAACAATTTTCTGCATGGGTTGATTTTTTTATAAAGCTAATTACTTTGATCAATACTAATACAAAGCGCTTGTTAAGATGCCGGCCCTTTTATAAAAATATACTGGATTTCGGATTTAGCCATACTATTCCTACTTTTGCCCCCCGGCAAGTACCGGCTAAAATAAATGTGATTATGGCATCAACAGCAGATATGCGCTCAGGATTGATCATCAAAGTAGATGGCAGCCTTTATACCGTTATAGAATTTGGGCAAAATAAAACTGCCAGGGCAGCCGCAAAAGTGTGGGCAAAACTTAAAGGTGTTGATAACAACAGGACCATAGAAGTTACCTGGAATAGTGGTGAAACCATTTACCCGGTGAGGGTTGAAAAGAAACCATACCAGTACCTGTATAAAGATGATACCGGCTATAGTTTTATGGATACCGAAACTTTTGAACAGATCACTGTTGCAGAAACTATGATAGATGCACCCCGGTTCTTAAAGGACGGACAGGAAGTATCTGTATTGATCAACGGGGAAACAGATCTGCCGATGGGTGTGGAATTACCTGATAAGATCGTATTGTTGGTAACTTACAGCGAGCCCGGCATGAA
Organism: Ferruginibacter sp.; assembly: GCA_046596255.1. GTDB lineage: Bacteria > Bacteroidota > Bacteroidia > Chitinophagales > Chitinophagaceae > Ferruginibacter. The sequence continues at coordinate 14,062 of JBKJMZ010000190.1, forward strand.
GGGAGATACTGCAACCCGTACTTTAAAGCCCGCTACTGTTGAAACAGGCGCTACGGTAAACGTTCCTTTATTTGTAAATGAAGGGGAATTGATCAGGGTTAATACCAAAAGCGGTGAATACGTGGAAAGGGTAAAATAAGATAATTGAGTATTTATTATAGTGCCGGCCTTCTTAAGCCGGCATTTTTATTTTATGGCAATTCTGGGCAATTCTGGGCTAAAATCAAGGTTTTTTTGGCAAAAATTGCCCGTTTTTCATGATTTTTTCAAATTAAGCTTGCAGTAATGCTTAATCTTCCCCTATCTTAGCAGCCCGTTTCAAAATTTAATTAACAAATTAAATAATCTACATGGACATCAAGCACATCCAGGAGTTAGTAAAACTCATCAATAAAACAAATATCGGAGAGATCACCATTGAAGAAGAAGGCGTAAAGATCACCGTTAAGCAGAAAAAAGACCCCGTACAGCATATCTTTGCGGGTTCTGCTGCTCCCAATTATGCCGCACCACAAAGCGTTGCACCTGTTTCAGCTCCGGCAGCTCCCGCAACTACCAAAGCCGCTGAGCCCAAGGCTGATAACCTGCTAACCATTAAAAGCCCGATGATCGGTACATTCTACCGGCAGGCTGGTCCGGATAAACCCATTATGGCAAGCGTTGGTGATGAAGTTACTCCCGGCAAAGTGGTTTGTATCATTGAAGCCATGAAATTATTCAACGAAATAGAAAGCGAGATAAAAGGAAAGATCGTTAAAGTGTTGGTTGAGGATGCCAGTCCTGTTGAGTATGATCAGCCTTTGTTCCTTGTTGAGCCAAACTAAATTAGCTAGTTAGCTAATATGCTGATTTGCTAATTTTTTCTGAGCCTTCAGCCTTATTTAATTCAAACTTCATTGTATGCAGAAAGAATTAATTGAAAATAATCCTGTTTTAAAAAAGTCATTGGAATTTTCGCTTGCTATAATTAATTATTGTGAACTTCTTGATGAGAACAAAAAGTATATTATGAGTAAACAGATCTTACGTTCAGCTACATCAATAGGAGCAAATGCGATGGAGGCACAGAATGCAGAAAGCAAAGCTGATTTTATTCATAAAATTAAGATTTCTGCAAAGGAAGCTGATGAAACTCAATACTGGCTTACTTTATGTGAATATGCAAAAAATTATCCAGCCATCGATCATCTGGCTACTAAGTTACAGGAACTTCAAAAGATCATTAATGCAATATTAGGAACTGCAAAACGAAAGACCCCAATCAGTTATTTCTTCAGTTTCTTTATTTTTTAACACGCTGCTGCTTCTGCATTAGCAGATTAGCACATCAGCACATTAGCTAATTGAAAGTATGTTCAAAAAAATACTTATTGCCAACCGGGGAGAAATTGCACTGCGTGTGATACGTACCTGCAGAGAGATGGGCATTAAAACCGTTGCAGTTTATTCCACTGCTGATAAAGATAGCCTTCATGTAAAATTTGCCGATGAAGCAGTTTGTATAGGTAAACCCGCCAGCATGGACAGTTACCTGAACATGGCGCATATTATGGCTGCAGCAGAGATCACCAATGCAGATGCCATTCACCCGGGCTATGGATTTTTAGCAGAGAATAGCAAGTTCGCCAAGATCTGTGCAGATCACAATATTAAGTTCATTGGCCCCACACCGGATATGATCAATTCAATGGGAGATAAGATCACTGCAAAGAATACGATGATAGCAGCCGGCGTACCGGTAGTGCCCGGTATTGACGGGCTTTTAGAAGATGTTGCCCATGCAAAAAGATCAGCCAAAGAAGTTGGTTACCCCGTTATTTTAAAAGCCACTGCAGGCGGTGGTGGTAAAGGCATGCGTGTGGTTTGGGAAGAATCAGAGATTGAAAAAGCATTGGAGAACGCAAAGACTGAAGCTGCTGCCTCATTTAAGAATGATGGTATTTACATGGAGAAATTTGTGGAAGAGCCACGACATATAGAGATACAGGTTGCCGGTGATCAATATGGTAATATCTGCCATTTAAGTGAGCGGGATTGTTCAATCCAGCGCCGTCACCAAAAATTGGTAGAAGAATCTCCTTCACCGTTCATGACCGATGAACTAAGAGAAAGGATGGGAACCGCTGCTATAAAAGCGGCTCAGGCTATCAATTATGAAAGTGTGGGTACTATTGAATTTTTGGTTGACAAGCACCGCAACTTTTACTTCATGGAGATGAACACCCGTATCCAGGTGGAGCATTGTGTTACAGAAGAGGTGATCAATTTTGATCTGATAAAAGAACAGATCAAAATAGCGGCCGGAGAAAAAATTGTGGGGAAGGCTTACTATCCTCAAATGCATGCCATTGAGTGCCGCATTAATGCGGAGGACCCTTATAATGATTTTCGCCCTTCCCCCGGCAAGATCACCGTATTGCACCAGCCCGGCGGGCATGGAGTACGGGTTGACAGCCACGTGTATGCCGGCTATGTTATTCCTCCTTATTACGATAGTATGATCGGTAAACTTATTGCCATTGCACAAACCCGTGAGGAAGCTATCAATACTATGAGTCGTGCCCTTAGTGAGTACGTGATCGAAGGAATAAAAACCACCATTCCTTTTCACCAGCAACTGATGCAGGATGAGAATTTCCGTAAGGGGAATTTTACCACCAAGTTCATGGACACGTTCACGCTAAAATAATTTAGTACGTGGGAAATTTTAAATGAAAAGGCTGTAAAAGGCTGAGCTTGTCGAAGGTGGATGTATCTAGCAATTCCGGCTTCGACAGGCTCACCCTGACATTAATTTCAACTTCGCCAAAGTTTTAAACTTTGGCCAAGTTTTTTTATTTAGTATGACCCCACAGCTTCCTTAACTTATCATCAAGTAGAAATAACGGTTTGAGATACTTTTGCAAATGCAGATTATCTTAGTGTCTTACGAAAGTTGGGCTTGAATAGTTTTCGCCATTCAAATGTTATACGCAAGTCTATTTCACATTTAATCTGAAAACAATGTTATTTTTTGGAATCATAATTTTTGGCTTCTTATTCTTAGGCTTTTCTGTCATCATTATTCTAATTTACAATCTTACGAGTAATAAAGTTGCTAAGAAAATATTAGTTGGTTTGTGGTTTTTACCTATCATAGCCCTAGCGACAATGTTGGTAATAGGTCAATTGAATGAAAAGAAAGTGCTTAAGAAGGTTGATTATTACGGGACATACGTAATTGACAGAAGTTTCTTTAAAGGAAAAGAAGCAGATTGGCAATACAACACATTTAGATTTGAGATTACTGAAAATGATTCTTTCTTTTTCCAAGTGACCCGCAAAGAAAGAATTGTCTCGAGCTACCGCGGTCGGATTGATGTTACAATACCGTACTCATCTGCTCGACTCCTTATTAATATGCCCCAACCCACCCACCATATACTCGCCTCATATCCGACAATTTATAGAAGTACTTGGAATTTTTATTTAGTGTTTCACTCTCAGAACTACAATAATATGTATTTTAGGAAAGGAAGGTGGAAACCCTTGAATTAAGCACTTTTAATTTGACCCCGGCATTGACGCAATTTGGGCTGTAAATGGTAATTTCTGCACCATATTGTTAACAATCGGGTATGGGTGCGGCCGTAAAGCAATAACATTTACTTTTAGTTATTTGTTTATTGATTCAGGTCGCTTGAAGCGTCCCGACTCAGTAAGGCCAAACATTTTTCCAAACTATCTTCCCATGCAGGAATTGAAATTCCAAATACTTCTCTTATTTTTCCCGTATCTAAAACAGAATAGGCAGGTCGTTTTGCTGCTGTGGGATATTGATGGGTTGTAATAGCATTAACTATACAATCACTGCCTGTTAACTTTTTTATGGCAACAGCAAATTCGTACCAATTAGTTACACCAGCATTGCTGTAATTATAAATACCTGCATAACCTAAACGCTTTCCTGAATTGATAATTTGCATGATCGCCAATGCAAGATCTGCGGCGTAGGTAGGACAACCAACCTGGTCGCTTACCACATTGATAGAATTCTTTTCTTTCATCAACCGCAACATGGTCTTTACAAAGTTGTTTTTAAAAGAAGAATAGACCCAGGCTGTTCTGATAATGATCATTGAAGGACAATGCTGCATTGCCAGTTCTTCTCCTTTTAGTTTGGATTGACCATAAACACTTACGGGATTTGTGCTATCTGTTTCTTTATAAGGTAGATCTGCTGAGCCATCAAAAACATAATCTGTGGAAATATGAATAAGTTGTGTGTCCCGGGCTTTACAGGTCTTGGCAAGGTTAGCAACGGCTTCTGCATTTATTAAAAAAGCAGTTGCAGCGTCTGACTCTGCTTTATCAACGGTGGTATAAGCAGCGCAGTTGATGCAGTAATTGATAGTATGAACAGTAAAATAGTTTTCAATTGCTGCAGGATCACTGATATCCAGTTCTTCTTTGGTAACGAATATAAAATCATATCCCCGCAAAGCAGGCGCCAAAACACGGAACTCATTCCCCAACTGGCCATTGGCACCGGTCACTAAAATGGTAAGTGGTTTATTGTTCAAATACAAAGTTGTTTTTACAGTTTGTTATTGAGGGATGATATTGGTCCTTATCTGATATGATGGCTTTTTCCACAGGGATCCTCCAGTCAATATCCAGTAGTGGATCATTCCAGGCAATTCCAGCCTCGGCATCTTTATTATATAATGCATCACATTTATAAATAACTTCTGCAGTCTCACTTAATACAGAAAACCCGTGTGCAAAACCTGGAGGTATCAGCAATTGTTTATTGTTATCGGCTGATAATTCTATAGTATATGCCATTGCATATGTTGGTGACCCTTTTCGTATATCAACAGCAACATCCAGGATACTGCCGCTTAGCACCCTGATGAGTTTTGTTTGAGCATACGGGTTTAACTGGTAATGGAGGCCCCGTATCACTCCATAAGCTGACTGTGACTGGTTATCCTGTACAAATCTGTTATGTATACCTTCGGCCTTAAAAACATTTTCATTATAGCTTTCAAAAAAATATCCCCTGCTGTCTTTGTATACAGTTGGTTCAATAATAATAAGGCCGGGGTAATCTGTTTTTATAAAAGCCATGTTGTTTAATTGATAATGGATAATTGTTTAATTGATAATGTTATTGATTTATTGCATTAAGAAATTTCGCAGGCAACACAAATAATAAGCATTATCAATTATCCACTATTAAATTATCCATTTATATATTTTTGTTTAAAAAATCCTATCGTCTCTTCAAGTCCTTCCTTAAATTTCTTTGTTGGCTCGTAATCCAGTAATTGTTTTGCCAATGAAATATCTGCAAGCGAATCCCTGATATCTCCCGCCCTTGGTTCACGGTAGGTAGCGGGAAAATCACTGTTCAAATATTCTACGCAGGCATTGTATAAATAGTTGACCGAAAAATTTTCGCCAACTGCCACATTATAAACCTTATTCAAAGCTTCTGCATTTTCTGTAAGCATTCCTTTTACATTAACCTGCACGGCATTGTCAACAAAAGTAAAATCACGTGTTTGTCCGCCATCTCCATTGATAAAAACAGGAGTACGGTTCATGATATGTTTTACAAATAAAGGAATAACCGCAGCATAGGCTCCATCCGGATCCTGCCTTGGTCCAAAAATGTTAAAGTACCGCAAGCCCATCAGCTTTAGGCCATACACATCCGCAAATACCTGCGCATATAATTCATTTGTTTTTTTTGTAGCTGCATAAGGCGATAAACAATTACCGATCCTGCCTTCCTGTTTTGGCAAGGTGGGTTCATCGCCATACACAGATGATGATGATGCATAAACAAACTGTTTTATATTGTTATCTACGGCAGCTTTCAGCATATTGGTAAATCCACCCACATTCACTTCATTAAAATAAACTGGTTCCTTTATACTACGTGGTACAGAGCCCAGGGCAGCCTGGTGACTAACATAATCCATTCCGCTGCATGCCTGCTGACAGGTTTCAATATTGCGTATATCTCCTTCTATAAATTCAAAACCAGGGTAGTTCTGTAAAACAGCAATATTGGATTGAAAACCATTCGCCAGGTTATCAAGCACCCTTACTTTTTTAGCACCGTTCTTTAACAGGTACTCTGAAATATGGCTGCCAATAAATCCTGCGCCTCCTGTTACCAGGAAAGATGCCTGGCTTAGATCTTTTGTATGAAATGTATTGCTCATAATTTTACTCTTCAAATTTTTGTACTCCCCATAGCAGTTCCCTCCGCTGCGGCGGAGGTGTGGGGGAGAGGCCGCTAAAGGCTCCAGTATTTCCTCGATGTTATCTTATTCCTGTAAATTCCTTTCAGGTCCGCAACAATGGCATGTGCTTTTGATATTGATGCAAAATAAGCATCATCCAGTTCTTTGTATTCGTCATGTGGCACAGTAACAAGCACAGCATCATAATCATTACTTAATTCCGGTGTAAGCTCAAATCCATATTCATGATTTAATTCAGAATTGTCAGCATGCGGATCGGTAACATGCACATTCAAAGAGAAGGCTTTCAACTCGTTCACAACATCAGCCACTTTACTATTTCGGATATCGCTTACATTCTCTTTAAAAGTGGCGCCCATCACCAGTACTTTTGCATCTTTTACATTGCCCAGATTTTGAATAATGCTCTGTAAAATTTTACGGGCCACATAACCAGCCATGGCATCATTGATAGAACGGCCAGCCAAAATAACCTGTGAGTTATACCCAAGCTTTTTTGATTTATAAGTAAGATAATATGGATCTACACCAATGCAATGACCACCAACAAGCCCGGGTTGGAATTTTAAGAAATTCCATTTGGTTCCCGCTGCTTCCAATACTTCGTAGGTATTGATATTCATTTTATCGAAGATAATAGAGAGTTCATTCATTAAAGCGATATTCAGGTCACGCTGGGTATTCTCAATAATTTTGGCCGCTTCTGCAACCTTGATGGAAGAGGCTTTATGCACACCTGCTTTTACAACAAGTTCATACACCTTTGCAATGGTCTCCAGGCTTTCGGCGCAACAGCCGCTTACCACTTTAATTATGGTACTGATGGTATGTTCCTTATCTCCCGGGTTGATCCTTTCGGGTGAATAGCCGATCTTATAATCTTCCACCATTTTTAAACCCGACAATTTTTCAATGATAGGTACACAATCCTCTTCTGTACAACCGGGATACACAGTGCTTTCATACACCACATAGTCACCTTTCTTCAATACCTTGCCAATCGTTTCGCTGGCACGCTGCACGGGGATAAGGTCAGGCACATTGTGTTTATCAACAGGAGTAGGCACAGCTACAATAAAAAAGTTCGCTTTACGCAAAACATCCAGTTCATTAGTGAATTCGATATCACATCCTTCAAAATCGGCAGACTCCAGTTCCTGGCTAGGGTCAATTTTATTGCGCATCATTTCAATACGCTCTGCATTAATATCAAAGCCGATCACTTTTATCTTTTTGGCAAATTCCAATGCAATGGGCAGTCCAACATAGCCCAGGCCAATAACAGCTAATGTTTTTTTCTTTTCTAACAGATCCTGGTACATATTTAATTAAAAATTAAAAATTAAAAAATTATAAATTAAAAACCTCGTAACAAAGTAGCTATCTTGATTTTTGATTTATTTAAATTCTTTTGGTAATTTATACAACTCTTCTTTGGGCAATTGTTTAAAATATTCATAGGTGATCTTCAATCCTTCGGCCCTGGAAATTTTAGGTTCCCATCCTAATAATTCTTTGGCTTTATTAATATCAGGTTGCCGCTGCTGCGGATCATCAACCGGTAATTCTTTAAATACGATCTTTTGTTTGGTGCCGGTCAGCCTGATTATTTCTTCCGCAAATTCCAATAAGGAAATTTCATCAGGGTTTCCAACATTAACAGGATAAACATGATCACTCAATAACAACCGGTAGATACCTTCTACCAGGTCATCTACATAACAAAAACTGCGGGTCTGGCTGCCATCTCCAAAAACGGTAAGGTCCTCTCCCCGTAATGCCTGGCCAATAAATGCAGGCAGCGCTCTTCCATCATTCAGTCTCATCCTTGGGCCATAGGTATTGAATATCCTTACGATCCTTGTCTCAACTTTGTGAAAAGTATGGTATGCCATGGTAATGGCTTCCATAAAACGTTTGGCTTCATCATATACTCCTCGTGGACCTACGGGATTTACATTACCCCAATAATCTTCGGTTTGCGGATGAACCAGCGGATCGCCATATACTTCGCTGGTTGATGCAACAAGTATCCTTGCATTTTTTGCTTTAGCAAGTCCCATGCAATTATGTGTACCCAGCGAACTTACTTTTAAGGTCTGTATGGGGATCTTTAAATAATCTATAGGACTTGCAGGTGAGGCGAAATGTAAAATATAATCGAGGTTACCAGTAACGTGAATGAATTTTGAAACATCGTGGTGATAAAATTCAAACTCTTTTAATTTGAACAGGTGTTCTATATTTTTAAGGTCGCCGGTGATCAAATTATCCATGCCCATTACCTGGTACCCTTCTTTAATGAAGCGGTCGCAGAGATGTGAGCCTAAAAAACCAGCAGCACCCGTAATAAGAATCTTCTTGTTAGCCACAGATTATGTTTACTGGTTAATTGTTTAATTGTTTAATTGTTCTGCGTCCTACACTTTCATAATGAAAGCCCAGTTCTTCCATTTTGGCCAGGTCGAAAAGATTCCGGCCATCGAAGATCACTTTGTTCTTTAATAAGGCCATCATATTATCAAAATCAGGAGTTCTGAATTCACTCCACTCCGTGGCGATAACCAATGCATCTGCGCCATCCAAAGCATCATACTGTCGTTCGGCAAAACTGATCTTATTCTGCAATACCTGTTTTGTATTATTCATGGCTTCCGGGTCATAGGCCGTAATTATCGCCCCTTCTTTTAACAGTGCATCTATGATGGATAATGCCGGGGCTTCCCTGATATCATCCGTATTTGGTTTGAATGCAAGTCCCCATATTGCAATTTTCCTGCCATTCAGGTCATTATGGAAATATGCTTTTATTTTAGGCAGGAGGTGTAGCTTTTGTTTCTCATTGATCTTCATTACCGCTTCCAGTATCTTAAAATCATAATTCACATCGGCAGAGGAGCGGGCCAGGGCTTTTACATCTTTGGGAAAGCAGCTTCCGCCATAGCCAATGCCGGGGAATAAAAAACGCCTGCCGATCCTTTCATCGCTGCCGATACCTTTACGTACCATATCCACATCAGCACCAAAGCGCTCGCACAATTCAGCGATCTCGTTCATGAAAGTGATCTTGGTAGCCAGGAATGAATTGGCTGCATACTTGGTAAGCTCAGCGCTTTTTTCATCCATATAAATTATTGGGTTGCCCTGGCGCACAAAAGGAAGGTAAAGATCGTTGATGTATTTTTTTGCCCTTTCTGAATTTGTGCCGATGATCACCCTGTCTGGTTTCATAAAATCATCAACAGCCACACCTTCTCTCAGGAACTCAGGATTGGAAACAACATCGAAGGCCCCTCCTAAATCATGCCTTGGGGGGTGGACTTCAGAAGCACTTTTTAAAATTGCTGCTTTTACTTTCTCAGCAGTGCCTACCGGCACGGTACTTTTATCAATGATCACCACATACTGAGAAATTATTTTCCCAAGTTCAGCAGCTACGCCCAGAATATATTTCAGGTCTGCGCTTCCATCTTCACCCGGAGGAGTTGGCAGCGCCAGGATAATGATCTGTGCATCCTTTATCCCATCAACCAGCGAAGTAGTGAAATGAAGCCTGCCTTCTTTCTGGTTACGAAGGAATAATTTTTCCAGCCCGGGTTCAAAAATGGTGAGCTGGCCGGATTTAAGTTTATTGATCTTGTTTTCATCAATATCAACACAGGTTACTGTGTTACCGGTCTCTGCAAAGCAGGTGCCTGATACTAATCCAACATAGCCTGTTCCAATGACTGCTAATTTCATCTTTATCTGTTAATTGTTATTCGTTAATTGTTATTTGTTACCCTCCATCTTTAGCTCTTTTCAGGTAATTTATATAACCATTTAAAATTGCCAGGCATTTGTTTATTTCTGCTTTCCTAATGATTAACTCATCTTCAGAAATATAATTCTCTTCTTTTGCAATAATTAAGTGATCTATTGTTTCGAATAAAGATCCTCTACTGATCCGACAAAACTGAATATTTTCCTGGTAATTAAATCTGCCATAGCCTTCTGCAATATTATTTGTTACAGATCGTAGGCATCTTAGAATCTGATCTTTTAGCCTGTATTCTACATGCTTTGGCATATTATCAATTAAAGGCCTTAATTCTTTTCTTAATAGAACTGCCTCTTTCCAACAATTTAACTCTTCAAAAGACTTTAGCTGGTCCATCCTAAACAATTAACGATTAACTATTAACGGTTCACAAATTCCAAAACTTTCGAAACAATAAATCCTTGTTGTTCTTCATCAAGCTCAGTATGTATAGGTAAGGAGATTACCCTTTCTGTTAACCAGTCGGTAACCTCTAAATTATAATCACTACCGCCAAATGCATCAAACATTTTTTGCCTGTGCGCAGGTACGGGGTAATAGATCATAGATGGAACACCCTGTTCAGCTAAGTATGCATTCAGCCCGTCACGGTCAACGCCATTTAAAATTAATGTGTATTGATGAAAAACATGTTTATTATTGGGATCTCTGAAAGGAACTGTTATCGCGCTGTTTCCTGCGAAAGCGTTGTCATAAAAATCAGCTGCATTTCTTCTTGCAGCAATATATTCATCCAGATATTTCAATTTGATGTTCAATATAGCTGCCTGCATAGCATCCAGCCTGCTATTACAACCTACTACATCATGATAATATCTTTTACTTTGCCCGTGAGAAGCGATCATTCTTAACTTATCTGCCAGCGCATCATCTTCTGTGAACATGGCCCCACCATCGCCAAAGGCACCCAGGTTCTTTGATGGATAAAATGAGGTACAGCCAATATGTGCAATGCTGCCGGTTTTTTTAACCGTCCCGTTACTGAAACTGTAGTCACATCCAATGCCCTGCGCATTGTCTTCTATCACAAATAAATTATGCTTCGCTGCAATGGCCATTATCTTCTCCATATCCGCAGCATGACCATATAAATGTACCGGTACAATAGCTTTTGTTTTAGGTGTTATAGCTTTTTCTATCGCTGCAGGATCCATGCAAAAGGTTTTTGCATCTACTTCTATAAAAATGGGTTTGATATTTAATAAGGCCGCCACTTCAACTGTAGCAATATAAGTAAAGGAAGGCGTGATCACCTCGTCGCCGGGTTGCAGGCCCAATGCCATCATGGCGATCTGTAAAGCATCTGTACCGTTGGCACAGGGGATACAATGCTTACTGCCATGGTATTTGGCAAGGTTCTCAGCAAATTCATTCACCACCTTTCCGCCAATGAACATGGAGCTTTCCATTACTGCAATTACGGCAGCATCAACCTCGGTTTTTATTTTTAAATATTGCGATCTGGTATCCACCATTTGTAAGGGCCTCATATATCTTATTTTTATGGTCGCAAAGATAAGGATTGCCTGTAGATTGCCATATTTAAGAGGCGATGAACATCAATTAAAAAATTGCCATTAGTTTTGTTGCAAATTAAATGCTGAGTAAAATTCTATATAATCTATTCCTTGTCCTGTATTCCATAGGAATAAGATTGGTTTCTGCCTGGAACCCAAAAGCCAGGAAATGGGTTAATGGGAGAAAGCACATTTTGGCTGAAATTGAGTCAAAAGTCAAAAGTCCCCACGGGCCCCTGCTGGAAAAGTCAAAAACCATTTGGATGCATTGCGCCAGCCTGGGTGAATTTGAACAGGGCAGGCCTTTGTTGGAAGAATTAAGAATTAAAAATGAAGAATTAAAAATTGTATTAACATTTTTCTCGCCAAGCGGTTATGAGGTAATGAAAGATTACAAAGGGGTGGATCATGTTTTTTATCTGCCGATGGATTCACCTGCAAATGCAAAAACATTTTTAGATGCTATAAATCCTGCTCTTGTGCTTTGGGTAAAATATGAATACTGGTATTATTACCTTATTGAATTAAAAAAAAGAAATATTACAACGATCCTGGTATCAGGCATCTTCAGGAAGAACCAGCCTTTTTTTAAATGGTATGCTGGTATATGGAAAGAAATGCTGCATTCTTTCAAACATTTTTTTTTGCAGAATGAAGAATCAAAAATTTTATTGGCTACACTTGGCTGGAAAGACAATGTAAGTATTAACGGCGATACGCGTTTTGACCGGGTGATCGAGATCGCTGATAAATTCATGCCCGTTCCTGATATTGAGAGGTTTTGCGGAGATAGCCAGGTGATCGTTGCCGGCAGTACCTGGGAAGAGGATGAAATAGAACTCCTACATTTTGTGAATGTGAACAAGCAGCTAAAATTCATTATTGCACCGCATGAGATAGATGTAGTGAACCTGAAGGATGTTAAAGATGAATTTCCTAATTCCATTTTTTATTCGGATTGGATAAAAGGAACGGAAGTTCTTATATCAGGCGGGGCACAGCGGCCGGTAAAAAATGTTTTGATCATCGACAATATTGGTATGCTTTCACGCTTATATAAATATGCAACGGTAACCTATGTTGGGGGCGGTTTTGGTGCAGATGGGGTACATAATGTTTTGGAAGCAGCTGTGTATGGCAAGCCCGTTGTATTTGGCCCGGTGTACGAAAAATTTGATGAGGCAATTGGCCTTGTTGATGCCGGTGGTGCCATCAGTATTAATGGACCGGTAAAACTGGAAGCTGTTTTAAATAATTTATTGAACAATGAAGAAGAGCGGAATAAAAGTGGAGAAGCAGCAAAGAATTATGTGCGTAAAAATGCAGGCGCCTCAAAAAAGATCATTCAGTTCATTCAGGAGAACCGCCTTTTAACCAGTTGATAAAATTGCTGAACCAATTTATCACTATCCTTCCAACCATTCTTTACTTTCAATTCGCGCTGTATCCAGTATTCTGCTTCTGCAAAAATGGAAAAGCTGTTGATGGTTTTTACGCTTCTTTCATACATCGCTTCATCACCACGGAAAAGATCATTAATGTAAAGAAACCGGTCATTTACTCCAATGGCTTTGCGAAGGTCCCTGATAGGTTGTTCGGTCAACGTATCCCCCAGGTCAATTTTAGATTGTTTTAATTTATCATTCAAAGAAGTACCAGATGGATTTGCAGACTCATTGATCTCCCTGGCGATACGCTCCGGTTGTATCGGCTGCTTTTGATGTGTAAGTGTGGGTATATCCTCATCCGTTTCAAAACTGATATGCGGCTTATTCTGTACGCTTATCTGTTGCATGGTCTCCGCATTTCTTTTGATCTCTTCCAGCTCGGCTTCAATTTCTGCCTCATCTATCTGTAAAACCTCAATAGTCTTTTCTTCGGCAATTGGTTTAATGGGTTCAGCTTTTTCATGTGCCGGGGGCAGGTCATTATTAAAATTAGATATGGTGATGGCTACAGGCTCATGGTAACTGGCCGCCCCATTATTTTGCTGCAGGTGCAGTAATTCTGCCTGTAACATCTGAACCGTAAGCAGTAATTGCTCCGCCGAAGCATTTTGTGCAAACTGATCCTGTAACTTTTTTAGGAGTGTCTCCACTCTTTCCATGATATTAGTATACTTTTGATGCCCTGTTAAAGCCGGGCTAAATTCTTAATGTCCCAAGTTACTAACTGATTTTTATAAAAAATACTTAAATGTTCATAGAACCGAATTTAAAAGGCGAAAGAAGAGGTTGGATCGAAGTTATTTGTGGCAGTATGTTCAGTGGAAAGACCGAAGAATTGATACGCAGGCTCAAAAGAGTGAAGATCGCTAATTTAAAAGTGGAGATCTTTAAACCTGCCATTGATACCCGCTACGATGAAGTGAAGATCGTGAGCCATGATACCAATGCTATACACTCCACCCCGGTTGATAATGCACTAAAGATATTGCTGCTGGCCCAGGATGTAGACGTGGTTGGCATTGACGAGGCACAGTTCTTCGACGCACAGATATCGGATGTTTGTGAACAGCTTGCACAAAAGGGTATCAGGGTGATCGTGGCAGGGCTGGATATGGATTACCTGGGCAATCCCTTTGGACAAATGCCTAACCTCTTGGCAAAAGCCGATTATATTACCAAGTTGCACGCCATTTGTATGAAGTGTGGCAATATTGCCAACATCAGTTACCGCAAGATCGCCGAAGGCCCACAGGTACTGCTTGGCGAAAAAGATATCTATGAACCCCGGTGCAGGCATTGTGCACAATTAAAGGATTGATCATTAGAAGTTTTAGGATCTAATAAGTTCTCCCTATGGTGTCACAAACCGCCTTTAGCAAAGAATTGTTGGCATGGTTATCATGGCTTTTTTCCCATATCATAATTCCATTAGCCGTTTGCTTAGCCAGCATTGCTTTCTTTTTTACGGTAGCCAGGCCATTGTAATAAATGGTATAATTGCTAAAACCACCACTTGTAACAATTGCAGAGTCGGATTGTGGGTTACCGCCCTGTAATAAAATATCGTTATAACTTAGCACCGTGCCCGTTTGTGTAATGCCGCTGGGCCTTCCATAGCCTGGTATACCCAAAACTGCTTTTGATGCCGGTAAACCACGAGTATTTATCCAATAATTAAAACTGGTATTGGCCAGGCTGTAATCAGAATGATGCCTGTAAGGAACGGTTGTGCTAAAGTCATCATAACTCATAATATTAAACCAATCCACATAATTGCCAAGCCATAATTCACTTTTTATGGCATCCCGTACAGCGCCTGCATATTTTCCCGCGGTAATAGCAGCAGTTAAATAATATTTGCTTCCGGTATGGCAGCTATCGCTTAACTGTTTCATTAATGCGGTATAAGTTATATCTGTGCCATCATCAGTTCGGGGAAATTCCCAATCCATATCCACACCATCTAAACCATAAATCCTTACCATATTCATTAACTGTGTTATAAAAGAAGTTCTTCCGGGGGCTGTAGCTGCCATGTTTTTAAAATCGGTCGCCATACCACTCACACTTAGAAATATTTTGGCACCATTAGCTTTAGCTTTGGTTCTTACTTCTATTAAATGGCTACTGTTGCCCAATACAGCATTGCCTGTGTTGTTAACAGTGGCAAATGCATAATTTATAACATTGCACATCCTGAATTTTACATCAGGCACTGATGCTACAGTTCTGTAAGATGGAAAATATCCTACCACATAAAAGCCAAATGCAGGAGGCGGCGCAATAACTGTGCTGCCGGGGTTAGGAACCGGGGTAGGTTCATTTTTTTTACACGAATTGGCAAGACTGATAATTAAACCTGCCAATAAAAAATAACGCAGTTGTATCATGATAGTTTTAGTATTATATGATGAAGATAATCCAAAAAAATAAAAAAAGATATAGAGTTTAACTGAAGTAATAATGTACAGCGTTATATCTAATGTATTAATTTGCAGCAATGGTAAAGCGTATTTATACCTTGTTGCAAAAAGATGTATTGCTTGAGTTCAGGCAAAAACATACTTTTTATGGCATATTGCTTTACATCGCTTCTACCATCTTCGTACTTTACTTATCAATTGACAGTCCCGGCGCCAATGTATGGAACGGCCTGTTCTGGGTGATACAATTATTTATTTGTGTGAATGCTGTGGCCAAGAGTTTTCTGCAGGAAAGCAGGGGCCGCATGCTTTATTTCTACTCCATCGCTTCCCCGGTTGAATTCATCATTGCAAAAATTCTGTACAACCTTATGCTCATGATCCTGATGAGCCTGCTGAGCCTTTTTCTTTTTGCGGTGTTCTTGAGCAACCCTGTAGATAATATGTTACGTTTTACAGGTATTGTTATCCTGGGCGGGGCGAGCATCAGCATTGTATTTACATTAATGAGCGCCATTGCAGCCAAGGCTCAGCAAAATGCAGCATTGATCGCTATTCTGGGGTTCCCGGTCATTTTACCCCAATTATTGTTGCTCATGCGGCTAAGCAAGGCCGCTTTTGCCGAAGTGTTTAAGGAAGGCGCAGTTTTGCAGCTATCTGCATTAGTGTTGGGACTTGATGTTTTAGTGATTGCATTGGCTATAATATTGTTTCCGTATTTATGGAAGGATTAAGAAAAGGATGCTTGATACTGGATCCTGATAGACCCCACTAGCTATCAGCTCTTATCAAGTATCCAGTATCAAGTATCCAGTATCGAATAACCAGCATCCAAGTATTGGTATTTAAAAATAATCTTTAACCATCAACACCCTAAAACCAACTTCCCTATCTTTGCAACCTCAATAAAATTTCCTTGTTTGAAGAAAAGCTGGTGGAAAATATTATCCTTTCTAATATTGGTCTATACCGTAGTAGGCGGCTTGCTGATGGACGTACCCCGCTTATTTATTTTAAATGAAACAATACGCAACCTCTACTTCCACGTTTGTATGTGGTTTGGCATGATGATTCTCTTGGGTACCAGCTTTGTTTACAGTATCAAATACCTCAGGGGTTTTAATTTACGCAATGATATTTTCGCCCATCAATTTGCAGCAGTTGGCTCTTTCTTTGGCATACTGGGTTATGCCACGGGTACCATATGGGCCAATTATACCTGGGTATCCGATCAAAGCCAGTCCTTAGGTAGTATTTTAAAAGAGCCTAAACTGATCGGAGCTGCCATTGCCTTATTGATTTATGGTGCTTATTTTGTTTTGCGGGGCTCGTTTACCGATATGGATAAAAAAGCACGGATCAGTGCCGTGTATAATATTTTTGCATTTGCGATGCTGTTTCCAAGTATCTGGATCATTCCCCGCCTTGTAGGAAGTCTGCACCCTGGTGCCCCCGGAAGCGAGAGCGGAAACCCTGCATTAAATTTTAAAGATATTGACAGCAGGCTGAGGATGATCTTTTATCCGGCAATTATCGGGTGGACATTATTGGGTGTTTGGATAGCCACTTTAAAAATAAGGTTACAATTAATTAAAGATAAAACCCTGATCAATGAGTAGGATAGTTTGTAGTTTGTTGTTTGTGATTTGTGGTTTGTTGCCGGGTGCTGTATTTGCGCAGGCGCAACCGGAAATGGCGGATGTAATGCGGAGTAATGGAAAAATATATGTGGTGGTTGCAGTTTGTCTCACAATATTGATAGGTTTGTTCATCTATGTTTTTTTACTGGATAGAAAAATAACCAGGTTGGAGAAAGGGAGGGATTAATGTAGTTAGAGATGCTTCGTTCCTCAGCATGACAGCCTAGTGGGTATACTCTTGACCGATAACTATTAACCATTAATGCTTAACATTTTCAAAAACGATTGCTAAAATAAAATCAATTTTATGAGTGCTAACCAGCCGTATAGCTTTTTCCAAAGCGTGGAAAGAAGCTTTGACAAAGCCGCCAAATTTACCCATTGGGATTTGGGAATTTTAGAACAGATAAAAGCCTGTAACAGTGTTTACCAGATGCGTTTCCCGGTAAAGCGGGATGATGGAAGTATTGAAGTTATTGAAGCTTATCGTGTACAACATAGTCATCATAAAACACCTTGTAAAGGTGGTATTCGATTCAGCGATGAAGTAAACCAGGATGAAGTAATGGCACTTGCCAGCCTGATGACCTACAAATGTGCCATTGTAAATGTGCCTTTTGGTGGTGGTAAGGGCGGTATCAAAATTAACCCGAAGAAATACAGCGAATATGAGCTTGAAAAAATTACACGCCGCTACACTTCAGAATTGGTAAAAAAGAATTTTATAGGCCCCGGCATTGATGTTCCTGCTCCTGATTATGGAACCGGCGCAAGAGAAATGGCGTGGATCGTAGATACCTACGCCTCTTTAAAGCCAGGGGAGATAGATGCTGCAGGTTGTGTAACGGGTAAGCCCGTATCACAGGGAGGTGTTCGTGGCCGTACAGAAGCAACCGGCCTTGGTGTTTTCTTTGGCATTCGTGAAGTGTGTATGATGGAAGATGAAATGAATAAATTGGGATTAACTACAGGTATTGCAGGAAAGACAGTAGTAGTACAGGGTTTGGGTAATGTAGGATTCTATTGCGCTAAGTTCTTTCGGGAGCATGGCGCAAAAGTTATTGGCATAGCTGAATATGAAGGTGCTATATTTAATGAGAACGGATTGAATGAAGAAGACGTTTTTCAACACCGTAAAGCAACGGGTTCAATATTAAATTTCCCGGATGCCACTAACCTGGCCATAACAACCGATGCATTGGAACTGGAATGTGATATCTTAATTCCCGCAGCACTTGAAAATGTTATTAATGGACAAAATGCGCCACGGATAAAAGCAAAGATCGTTGGTGAAGCAGCAAACGGCCCATGTACTCCGGAAGCTGATGAAATATTTACACAAAAAGGAATTTTATGTGTACCGGATATGTACCTGAATGCAGGTGGTGTTACAGTAAGTTATTTCGAGTGGTTGAAAAATTTAAGCCATGTGCGTTATGGCCGTATGGAAAAAAGATTCACCGAGAACCTGAATTCACATATACTTGGACAGATCGAAGAGTTAAGCGGAAAAAAAGTAAGTCAGGGTGAAAGGGATTTTATCATGCATGGTCCTGAAGAAATTGACCTGGTACACAGTGGCCTTGAAGAAACCATGATCGCTGCAACAAGGGAGATCATGCATATATGGAAATCTAATCCCGAAATTCCTGATATGCGTACGGCTGCTTATGTTAGTGCAATTAATAAAGTAGCCAACAGTTATGCTGAGCTGGGTATCTTCCCATAATATTTTTTTGTATTTTTTTTAAGAGGTTGTCATTTGTGGCAGCCTCTTTATTTTTATACATAGTTTCACGCAGAGGCCGCGGGGAGCGGAGGTCGCTGAGTTTTTCTCTGCGTTTCTCTCACCTCAGCGGTCTCTGTGTGATATAGCCTTAGGTAGTTTGGCAACAGGCTCTATGAGGTCCCAAAGATTGCCATACAGGTCTTCAAAAACTGCAACAGTTCCATAGGGCTCTTCTGATGGGGGGCGTACAAAATTTATTTGCTTTTCCAGCATATTATTATAGTCTCTCAGGAGATCATCGGTATATAAAAATAAAAACACCCTGCCGCCGGTTTGATTACCAATACGGCTTTCCTGGTCCTCATTCGCTGCCTGCGCCAGCAATAAAGAGCATTGCCCATCGCCTTTTGGTTTTACCATAACCCATCGTTTTGTTTCGCTGAGCTTTGTGTCCTCAATAAGGGTGAAGTTTAATTTATTGGTATAAAATGCGATGGCATCATCGTAGTTTTTTACTACCAGGGCTAAATGGGCTATCTGCTGGTTCATAATATTATGATTGGACCTTGTAAATTTTTTGCATCGATCTTTTACCACAATGAGGGCATCTTACCCCGGTCAGTGATGTTCCCGAAGCTTTGTAACGAATGCCGCCAATTTCCCAGATGCTGGTCTCTTTGCCACAGGAGCAGGTAAAGCGGTATAGCATAGAATCAGATTTCATTTTTTCAAATAGAGAAGCAGAGGCAAAGAATTTTGCAATTTTTTGTGCAAGACTGAGTTCCATATACAAATTTTAATTTGAGATAGTGATAGGGTTATTCTGCTAGCGGTAAGCTGAAATAAAAAGCACTTCCTTTGCCTTCCTTACTTTCTACCCAGATATTACCGTTATGCTGCTTAATGATCTCAGAAGAGATAAAGAGCCCGATACCCAGGCCACTGAAATGTTTGGATGCCTCATCAACCCGGTAAAAACGGTCGAAGATCTTATTTGTGTTTTCCGGGGGAATACCTATTCCATTATCTGTAAATGAAACAATAATATTGTTATCTTTTTTAACAGATGCAATAATTATTTTTTCTTTACCGGGAGAGTACTTGGCTGCATTGCTGATGATGTTGGCAATAACCTGTTCAAGCCTCAGTGCATCAACATTTACCCGCGCTGGTTCATTCTTCTCTATAATTATTTTATGATTAGGGATTATTTGTTGCATTGAATTGAGTACTTCAGTGAGAAAGATATCCATCTCTATTTCAGTTTTGTTAAGGCTTAACTTGCCTCCATGGATACGGGATACATCCAGTAATTCATTTATTAAGTAATTCAACTTGCCGGCAAACTGGTCTACTTTTATAAGGCAATTCTGGACATCACCCGGGCATTCATCACTAGATTGGGTGAGCGCCAGTTGAGTGTAAGATTTAATTATGGTTAACGGTGTTTTTAATTCATGGCTGGCAATAGAAATAAATTCATCTTTTTTTTCTTCCAGCAGCTTTGCCTGCATCAATTCAGCTTCTTTGCGTATAAGTGTATCCTCTGTTTTTTTACGGTCGGTAATATCCGACAGGAAAGCGATGAATATCCACTCGCCTTCAAGCTTTACATTGGATATGCTGAGGTTGATATAAAACTCGTGCCCATCTTTATGCAGGGCAGTTATTTCAATGGTCTTATTAAGTACAGGCCCTTCGCCAGTTTTTAAAAAATGCGCCATACCCCGCTTATGAGCTTCACGATATTGATGTGGGATGATGGTAGATGATAAAGAACCCCCGATAACTTCGGCTGCCGTATATCCAAAAATAGATTCTGCTTTGGGGTTCCACTCCAGTATTTCCTGCTGTTGATTGATAACGATCACGGCATCAGGGCCACTTTGAAAAAATGTTTTTAAACGCTTTTCGCTATTCTCCAGCTCTTTTTCTGCTTTTTTACGGGCTGTAATGTTTTTAAAAACACCTCTGGTGTAAATTACCTTGTCATTTGTATCAAAACAATTAATCTGGCCTTCCACTACTACTTCCTGGTTGGCTTTGGTCATAAAGGTTGTGACTAATTCACCAGCCTCTTTTGTGGATATTGCTTTGCTGCGGGCTTCCAGGTATTCTTCAATACAGGGTTTATGAATAAATTCATAAATACTCCGGCCTTCTACATCCTCTTTTTGATAACCCAGGGTTTTAAGCCATGCTGGGTTAACCAGTTCAATAGTACCATCAATATTCAAAAAATGAATAAGGTCGCTGGTATTATTAAACAGGTCTTTAAAATGAATATCAAAATTTAAGTTGGGCATCCGGGCTACAAGTTTTTTATAAAATTAGGTATTTATATTATGATGATCGATTTTTCGCTGAACAGATTCATGTAAAAAAAAGGGCTTTTTTAATACTGAGAATTGGATTCTCAGGCGAGAGTCAAGGGAAGTTGATGGGTTTGACTATAGGCTCGCCGTTGTTTAATTTGATGTCATGTGTAATGGCGGGACCTGCACAAGGGACCCGCCTCAAAATGAACAATGTTTTACACCTACCTGAAATATTGAACTGACTTTTTCAATACTTTGTTTTTAGATCTAACCCAGTTTACTGAACCTTTCAGCAACCATGAAAATCCGAAAGGCAGCAGGGCAGTGGTTTCAAAAATAATGACTGAATAAGGAAAATTGTTTTTTCCGTTTATACGGTCATAAATGGCAACTGCGGCAATGCCGATGATACTGGCAATGATAATGTAGCCACATATTTTATAGGTTTTGTTCCTTCTCCGTTTCTTATCATCAATAGGTTCGCCCAGGTCTGAATCCTGGAATATTTTCATGCAAAAAATAACAAAGCAAATAAAAAGTGCGGCGGCAAATCCGTAGTGTATCCAACCTGTATATTCCGGACTTATCAATGCCGATTTTAATTCTATAAACTGGCAACCACGGCCCTCGGGGTTAGCAAGGCCCTTCATATCTGTAGGGAACATGGCCACACCGAATGCACATACCCCCGCAAAGTTTGATACAGCATTCTCATATTTATATTTGCTGGTACCCCGGTAAGTGATCAAAAAGCCGCCCAGCACACATAGCGTGCCCACAAATACAATGTGCATGATGCTGTAATAATAATGACTGATGGAGGGCTGCAATTCGTTACAATTGCCAATGAAGCATGTGCCGATGGCTAAAGTGAACGGAAGCAGGATACCCAGTATCCCGATGAGCTGGCGGAGCAGTAAAAATGACATTACGGCATCGGCTTGTTGCTGGTCACTGATGTTTTTATTAGCGGACATGTTTTTAGTTTTGGTTGTTTACAAAACAAAATAGGAAAAAATATGAGGAGTGCTAGTGTATTTTATCTAGGTGGGGATTTTTGCCTGGTTGTGGGACAGCAGCTTTATATGGTATATTGTATTAAGGAGAGTCCTGTGCCGGAGACTCCTCTGAGAAAAGCGCGTATTATTTTACTACAAATGTTTCCCAGCCATCATAATCCCCGTTACATTGTATGGCTTGGGTTCTCAATTCCAGGGTAATTTTTGTGATACTTACTAACTCTACTATTTCATTTCTTGAGAATTGCAGTTTATAAGGTAGTTGAGTTTTTTTATGAATAGTAGCTTCTTCAACTTTAAAACCCATTTTTTTGATATGCTCAATAAAACAACTTCTATCTTTTTCAGTTTTAAAATATGCCCAATGATCGACCTTGCGTGATGACTCCAATTTGTCTCCGGCTTCTGACAGTGCAATTAATATCTTTTGATTAGACATATATTCACGGGTCTCATCATTTGGATAAAGAAATTCAAGATAGGCAGTCCATTTCTTATCAACGGTGATGTTTATATAAAAACTGTAGCCCTTAAATTGACTTTCATACACAGCTGTCAGTACTTTCCTTATATGCACTGTATCTGCCAGGTAATAGTAATCCAGTCTCTCGCAATCATAGGTGAAGGTGCCGGCCATCCGGTTAGGAGACAAAGCTTTTAATTTTGCAGCAACAGTATCAGAGATAATATATAATTTATCAAATTCAGATGCTGAGGGAAAACCATCTTTATCACAGTTTTTATACTTCACACCTGTTATTAACGCAAAAGGAAACTTTGCTATGGGAGCGATTACTTTAATACCCATATCAACAATGGTAGTACCTGGTTTCCCGTCATAGTTTGCAAGATATGTGTCCCAGTTTTCCTCCTGGGCATATGTATTTAAGGTACATAAGGTAGTAAACCATAATGCTAATTTTTTCATACAGGGTTTTGTAAAGTGCAGAAACTCGCTATGCATATTAAAGGAACGAAATTTTATTTAAATCATTACAGTCTCCAGGTAGAAACATACAATGGACACAAAAAAATCCCGGCTAAAATAGCCGGGATCTCTCCATTAGAATATCATTGTCTTAACTTACTTCAGCCATATCCGGAATATCAATCGCTTTGTAAGCACCCGCATCTAATTTCTTCTTTGTTTCTTCAAATGCCTTTAAAGTTTCATCAATATCAGCATCGCTATGTGAGGCAGTAGGTATCAGCCGGTAAATGATATCGCCTTTTGGTATTACCGGGTACACAACAATGGAACAAAAAATATGGTAGTTCTCCCGAAGGTCCATCACCATTGAAGTGGCTTCCGGCACATCACCCTTCATGTAAATAGGGGTAACCGGGCTGTTGGTATCGCCAATATCAAAACCTCTTTCCTTTAAACCACTTTGAAGACGGTTAACATTATGCCATAATTTTTCACGCAGCCCGGGCATGGCTTTTACCATTTCCATACGCTTAAGCATGCCTTCAACAATTAATAAAGGAAGACTCTTGGCAAATATCTGTGAGCGTGTATTGTAGCGTAAATATTTCAATACATTCTTTGGCCCGCTGATAAAGGCGCCAATACTACCCATACTTTTTACAAAGGTTGAAAAGTAAAGGTCAATATCTTTTTGGCAACCCTGCGCTTCATCGGCACCGGCACCGGTTGGGCCCATATAGCCAAAGCCGTGTGCATCATCTATTAAAATGCGGAATTCGAATTTTTCTTTTAAGGTACAGATCTCTTTTAAAATACCCTGCTCACCATCCATTCCAAAAACACCTTCGGTTATCAATAAGATACCGCCGCCATTCTTTGCAGCAAGTTCGGTTGCTCTTTGTAATTGCTTTTCGCAATCCTCAATATCGTTATGTTTAAATGCATAGCGATTGCCCATATGCAGTCTCACGCCATCAACAATACATGCATGCGATTCAGCATCGTAAACAATTACATCGCGGCGGTTAACCAATGCATCGATACAGCTCATGATACCCTGGTATCCAAAATTGAGCAGCATAGTATCTTCACGGCTTACAAATTCACTGATAACATTTTCAAGTTCTTCATGCATTGAAGTGTTTCCACTCATCATTCTTGCCCCCATGGGGTTACCCATTCCATATTTTGCTGCAGCTTCGGCATCTACTTTTCTAACCTCAGGATGGTTTACCAGCCCTAAATAATTATTCAGGCTCCACACGATCATTTCCTTACCCCTGAATTTCATCCGGGGAGCCAGTTCGCCTTCCAGTTTAGGAAATGTAAAATAGCCGTGGGCCCTGTCCATATGCTGGCCTATTGGGCCGCCATCCTTTACTAATTTTTCAAAAACATCCATGTGGATTGTAGATTTAAGAGTTAAGATTTTAGATTTTGTTCACCTTAGCAGATAAATTCGCTTATATCTTCCAGTACCCTCTCGTGAGGGAAGGGATAGGTGATGCCGCAAAAATACAGCATTGATTGCAAAACTCATAACAATGTCATAACGCCCTGTGTGGCATTATTTGCTGGGCCTATGCGGTATCTTTGCAAAAACCAATTCACCCATGATTCGTAAATTAAGTTCAGGTCTACTTTTTTGTTTTTTTTGTGCAGCTTCTTTTGCACAGGTGCCAAAATCCGTGCAACCAGGTTATCCGGGCGGACCCAAACTGGTAGTGGGAATTGTTGTTGACCAGATGCGCTGGGATTATTTGTATCATTTTCAGTTACGATACGGTAGCACAGGTTTTAAAAGATTGCTTAAAGAAGGTTATAGCTGCGAAAATACAATGATACCTTATTTACCTACTTACACGGCGCCGGGACATACTTCAATTTATACTGGTTCTATACCAGCTATTCATGGAGTTATTGGAAACAATTGGTTCGTTAAGGAAACAAATACCAGTACTTATTGTACGGATGATAAATCTGTTTTGCCTGTTGGAGGCAGTTGGAGAAGTGGGCAGATGTCGCCCAAAAATATGCTTACAACAACTATTAGTGATGAACTGCGGCTGAGCAATAATTTTCAAAGCAAGGTATTTGGAATTTCATTAAAAGACCGGGGTGGTATTTTTCCGGCAGGGCATAGCGCTAATGCTGCGTATTGGTTTGATGATTCAACCGGCAACTGGATGACAAGTAGTTTTTACATGAACAATCTTCCAAAATATGTGGCTGATTTTAATGCAAAAAAAACGGCTGATAAATTATTAAAACAAAACTGGAATACATTATACCCCATCAGCAGTTACACCCTAAGCACTGCAGATGATAAAGCTTATGAAATGAAGGCTGTCACAGAAGACAAGCCTGTGTTTCCGCATATGACTGAAAAAGCGCTCATAAAAAATAATTATAAAGAACTCAGATATTCGCCATACGGAAATACAATGACTTTTGATTTTGGAAAGACAATAATTGATGCAGAGCAATTAGGCAGCCGTGGGGTAACAGATTTTTTTGCAATCAGTTTATCTTCTCCTGATTATATTGGTCATCGCTTTGGCCCTAATTCAATTGAAGTGGAAGATACCTACCTACGGTTAGATAAGGAACTGGGCGAATTTTTAAACTACCTGGATAACAAAATTGGCAAAGGACAATACCTGGTTTTTCTATCCTCTGATCACGGTGCAGGACATGCAACAGATTTTTTAGCTGAAAATAAAATACCCGGTGCGATGTTTCAAAAAAGGGTATTTGAGAGAGCACTGGTACAACAGTTGGATTCTATATTCAAAATTAAAAAAGGAATAAAATATTTTAACAACTACCAGTTGTACCTGGATAATGGTGCAATAAAAGCAAGTGGAAAGGAAAAAGAAGTGTATGATTTTATTTTAAATTATTGCAGGGCACCTGAATCTGTACAGGATGCTTTTTACATAAAAGATATGTACAGGAGCAATATACCCGAGCCAGTTGCAACAATGATGAAGAATGGATACCATGCAAAGCTCAGCGGAGATATACAGATGTACCTGAAACCTGGCTATTTCGAAGCATGGGATCATGCGGCCACCCATGGCTTATGGGTTCCGTACGACCGGCATATACCGCTTATATTTTATGGCTGGAATATAAAACCCGGTAAATTATACAGGGAAGTTTATATGACAGATATTGCGCCAACGCTGGCTGCCATGCTGCAAATACAGATGCCTAATGGGAGTGTGGGAAAAGTGATAATGGAGGTGATGAGATAGCAGCCCGGCCTCATCCCCTTCCCCTTCTCCCGAAGAGAAGGGACGGTGCCTTGAACATATCCAAACCAGTTAACTTCCAAATCAGCAGCGTCTTCTTTTTCATCAATGATGCTAACAGACGGTGCAATTAATATGACTCTTGCATTGATCTTCCCTATCAACTTTATACCTTTCTTCATCAATAATGAAAGCAGCATTTGTATTTGCAAAACATGATCCTCGCTAAGTTCTTCTACATTTCCCTCCCCTCGGGGGTTCCCTGAAAAGGGAAAGAACGCAGTTCAAGGAGGGGCTTTATAAGCAAAACATGATCTTCGCTTCAATCTTCCCGATTTCCCTCTCCCCCCGGGGAGAGGATAGGTGAGGGGCTATTGCTTCACAAACCTGGTCTCCGCTATCCTTTCGTTGTTGCATATAACAACTAAAATATAACTGCCGTTTGCAAACGTCGAAACATCGGTAGAAATATTATTCCTTCCTGTGTTTATATCAGCATTCAATACTTTAACCTGCCTTCCATCTGTATTATAGATCTTACAAATGATCCTTGCTTTTTCCGAAGCCGTGATCTCTGCATTTAAAAAGTAGTTGACCGGGTTGGGATTTATTTTAATGTTGTTCACAATTGACCTGTTAAAGACTACGGGTATAATATTGGAGTATTTGAATTTTCCATCAAGATCAAATTGTTTTAAGCGGTAAAAATTCATACCCTTTTTGGGAGCGTCATGCATGAAATTATACTGAGTTTCCGTATTGCTGTTACCATACCTGCTTGCAACCACTCCTGCTTTTTCAAAATGAGTGCCATCCATGGAATGTTCTATTTCAAAATAAGCTGCATTTATCTCCTGCGCCGTAACCCAGTTTAATGCTATGTTCTCTTTTGCTTGTATGCCGGTAAACCGGATTAACTCGATCGGTAAAACAATAGCAGTCCTGTTTACCCAGATAGGAGCCGTCCAGATAATATCTCCATCAACCTGGGTTATTTTTGCAAAATAATAATAACTGCCGTTGATAGTTGTAGTATGTGTGCAATTGAAACTGTTGCTGTTTAACGCAGAATTTAGGAGAGTGGCATTGATCCCAGATTGGGGAGAGCCATAATAGATCTCAATTTTACTTGTATGGTCATCAATGCCAAGGATCATATCCGGGTCATTTACCGTAACGGAGATAAATGAATTCTCGGTGGTTGTAAAATCGCTGCCCATGTAATTGCCATTGATGATAAAATTTACCTGGGTGTTCCAGTCATCAGAAGCATAAAAGCGGGTTGCTTTGTATGCAGCCATAATACTATCTCTGTTCAAAGTAGCAGCTAAAACAACCGTACGGGATGGATTGGTTCTTCCAAAAGTGGTGTAATGATTATCATGATCGATAGTTGGCCCTACATGATAACCTTTTGCAAGTGCTGTTAAGAAATTAGATTCAAAACTTGGGGCCGGCG
Source organism: Ferruginibacter sp. (assembly GCA_046596255.1). Lineage (GTDB taxonomy): Bacteria > Bacteroidota > Bacteroidia > Chitinophagales > Chitinophagaceae > Ferruginibacter. The sequence goes on from JBKJMZ010000190.1 coordinate 41,883, forward strand.
GGTCGGTATAATCATTAGTTACAGAAAATGGATTTCCACTGCGCACAGATATACCTACTGTTACCTGGTTGGCAACAGGATTATGAGTACCTCCCAACAAATCACCATAATCCCCGGTTTGAGGATGTGCTAAAGTGCTGAACGCACCGGGATAAGATTGAACAATTGACCAAAAGCTGGAAAAATCACCCTTGGCACAATAAATATCGTAATTATTGGCAGGGCCCCAGGCACCACTGCCGGTCTCCCAGCCGATCAAACCCGGTATACCATAGGTTACGATATGTCCTCCCTGGTTTACTGTTCCCCACTCAAATCCATACATGGCTACAAAGCTGCCGTTATTTGTTGCAGTATCAGCCTGGTATAATCCCCGCCCATAGTCAATTACATGCATGCCGGGATTATTAATGACTGTATAATGATTATGATCAGACACGCCTAAAAAGTCCATATGGTAACTGCCTTTGGCATAGTTATAATCATCGCCGGGTGTATAATGGCCCGTAGCTGTGCTGTCTTGGTTACCATCGGAATAGGAGGAATGGCTGTGAATATTGCCAAAGTAAAAATTGTACTGGCAAAATGCAGGAAGAACATTTAATAATAAAATGAACGTAAAAATGGCTTTCATAAGCTGGTTTGGGTGTAATTATTGGGTAATGACCTTTTAACGCTTATAAGTGGAATTAACGTATTCGTAAAACAGCCAAAAAAATGTAGAAGGATTTCGACGGCTCGCCATATAACATAAAAAAAGAACTGAGTGATCAGTTCTTTTAGTTGGGTTACTAGGATTCGAACCTAGACAAACAGAATCAAAATCTGTTGTGCTACCTTTACACCATAACCCAGTTATTTATTCGGCTGCAAAAATACGGGTTATGATTTTACCTCCCAAATGGTTTTTTACTAACCGCTAACAACTAAAAGCTAATAGCTTTTTTACCCTTCATCTTCTTTTTCTTTCAATCCTTTTATAAGGTCCAGCGCTTCGGCAACCACATCACACATGATGGTGATGAGTGAGCCCGGCTTTGCCGTATTGTATGCATGCATGATGGCTTCCTTCTCATTATAGATGATCACTACAGGTATGTCTTTTGTTTTTGTTTCATTGATACCTTGCACAAGCAGGTTCACGATCTCTTCGGCAGTACGGCCTCTTAAATGTTTGTCCTGGCGGATGATGATCTCGTCAAATGAACGTCCGGAAATGCGGCCGAGTTCTTTAATGTCTTCATCCCTTCTGTCGCCGGTGCCGCTGATGATACCTACTTTTGGATCGCCATCCAGTTTGCCGATAAAATCGCAAAGCAATTCAAGGCCGGCAGGGTTATGGGCAAAATCAACTAAAAATTGGAATTGCTTGAACTGGAACATATTTAGCCTGCCTGGTGTTTGTGTAGAGGAAGGCACAAAGGTTTGCAATGCCAGGCGTATGTCTTCAAGCTCGATATTTCGCCAGAAATAAGTACTCAATACAGCCGGCAGGCAATTCATAATATTATGCACTGCCTTACCACCATAGGTCACGGGTACATCTGTAACTTTTATCACCCGTATCTTCCAGGTTCCTTTCATGATGCTGATATAGCCATTTTCAAATACGGCTGCATAGCCCCCATCCTTACAATGTTTTTTTATCCGGGCATTATTCTCATCCATGCTGAACAAAGCAATATTGCAGCTCAATCCGCTTTTCATGGCATATACCAGGTCATCGTCAGCATTCAAAATGGCATAGCCATGTTTAAAAACGGTTTCGGGTACAACGGCTTTTACTTTAGCCATTTGTTCTTTGGAGTCGATGCCCCCCAGGCCAATATGGTCATCACTAATATTGGTAACCACAGCTACATCACAGTTTTGAAAAGCCAACCCGCTTTTAAGGATACCTCCTCTTGCACATTCAAGCACAGCAAAATCAACGGTAGGATCTTTTAAAACGAATTGAGATGATACAGGCCCTGTACAATCTCCCTTCATCATCATCTGGTTTTGAATATAAACACCGTCGCTGGTTGTATAGCCTACTTTATACCCGGCCGTTTTTGCAATATGAGCTGTTAACCTGGTTGTTGTTGTTTTACCATTGGTACCTGTAATAGCAATGATAGGTATTGTTCCGGCACTGCCTCTCGGGAAAAGCATATCCACCACAGGCTCGGCAACATTGCGAGGCAGGCCTACTGAGGGATCAATATGCATGCGGAAACCCGGGGCCGCATTAACTTCGAGGATAGCGCCCCCGTTTTCTTTCACTGGTGTACGCAGGTCTTTTACCATGATATCGATACCGCAGATATCCAATCCAATGATCTTGGCAATACGTTCACACATCATGATATTGGCAGGATGTACTTCATCCGTAACGTCGGTACTGGTACCGCCGGTTGAAAGATTGGCGGTGGGTTTCAATAACACCAGTTCAGCTTTGGCCGGAACGGTATCCAATGTATAACCCATGTCATCCAGCATTTTTTGTGTGAACTGGTCAACGGTTATTTGAGTAAGTACTTTTTCATGTCCATATCCGCGGCGTGGATCCTTATTAACTTCATCCAGCAAATATTGTATGGTATTTTTTCCATCGCCGGTTACAGCAGCAGGGGTGCGTAGGGCAGCACAAATAAATTTATAGTTGATAACGAGTATGCGGAAATCGAAACCCGTAATATATTTTTCAACAATTACACTGCGTCCATAATGCTTTGCGGCTTCAAAAGCTTTTAATGCCTGCTCCCAGTTGATGATATTGGTTGTATTTCCTTTGCCATGATTACCATCAATAGGTTTAATAACGATGGGGTATCCGATATCATCAATAACAGATTGTAATCCTTCTTCCGTTCTAACCACATCCCCTTTGGGTACGGGGATCTCGGCAGCGCTCAATAAATTTTTTGTTTCTTCTTTATCGCAGGCAATGTCTACGGCGATGTTGCCGGTAGTGCTGGCAATAGTTGCTCTTATTCTTTTCTGGTGTACGCCATAGCCGAGCTGCACCAGTGAATGTTTGTTTAGCCGGATAAAAGGAATACCTCTTTTAGCAGCTTCATCAACAATACAGCCTGTGCTGGGCCCCAGCCTGGTATCTTCCCGTATCTCTCTCAGGTTCATAATATCACCTGCAAGATCATATTCAACGCCATCCGTTAATGCCTGCGCAATTTTTACCGCAGCCCGGGCAGCATACACACCAGCATCTTCTTCCATATAGCTGATGCATACATAGTATTCGCCATCTTTACCGGTGCCTCTTGTACGGCCAAAGCCAGTATCCATACCGGCAAGGGTTTGTATTTCCAATGCAATATGCTCGATCACATGGCCCATCCAGGTGCCTTCATCAACCCTTTCAAAAAAACCGCCCGGCGTTCCCACACTGCAGCGATGCTCCATCATGGTAGGAAACATTTCTTCCAACCGCTGACGAAACCCTTCGATCTTATTGGTAGGGCGTTCCTCCATTTCCTCCAGATCAAGTTTCATCTGTATCAGTTTGGTGCGACGTACACTCCAGTAATTAGGTCCTCTTAAAACTTTAATCTCAACGATCTTCATATAACAGTTTGTAGTTTGTGGTTTATTGTTTTTTGTTACCGGCTTTGTTTTTCATGGCATCATCGCCTGCCTGCCGGTAGGCAGGTTGTGAACTTGTTCTGTTCTTCTTTTCTTTTAGTAAAAGAAAAGAAGAATCTCTCTTGTACTATTAAAGCATTGGGCAACTTTCACTGAAGCGTATTTTTTTTTGCAACGATATATTCCCCCTTTAGGGGGAGGGGGGTAAATTACCTAAATCATCTTGCTTTACAAAAAACAAAATTTGTACATTAGTATCCCGATAGTTATCGGGACTAAATTTATCCACATGAGTAACCGTAGGTCCTTTCTGCATAAAATGGGAATACTTTCTGCATCAGCAATTACAGCAAACCTGTTGCAGCCCGCCTGGAGCCGTGAACTGCAATCCGCATTAGATAAGAATGCTGCTATATCTCCATCGGAGTTGGCCAGTGATGAAGACTTCTGGTATTTTGTTCAGCAATCTTATACCATTGCGCCCAATTTCATCAACCTTAATAATGGAGGTGTTGCTCCTGCTCCAAGGTCTGTTGCCGAGGCGATGAAGACCAATTACGATATCAGCAACCAGGCTCCCAGTTATTTTATGTGGCGTATTATTGACCAGGGCAGGGAACCGCTGCGTAAGAACCTGGCTCGTATTGCGGGTTGCGATGCAGATGAGATCGCCTTGCACCGCAATGCATCTGAAGCATTGGAGACCGTGATCTTTGGTATTGAACTAAAAGCAGGGGATGAGGTAGTGCTTACCAAACAGGATTATCCAAACATGATCGGCGCATGGAAGCAAAGAGAAAAAAGAGAAGGCATAAAACTGGTTTGGGTAAACCTGGAGCTGCCAAGTGAGGATGAAGATTATATGGTAAAACAATTCACCAATTCATTTACTCCCAAAACAAAAGTTGTACAGGTAACCCATATGATCAACTGGATTGGCCAAAAGTTGCCCGTTCGAAAAATTGCAGATGCAGCTAAAAAGAAGAACATTGATGTGCTGGTTGATGGTGCACATACATTTGCCCAGTTTGAGTTTACAATCCCCGGCCTCAACTGCGATTATTTTGGAACCAGCTTACATAAGTGGCTGGGCGCTCCGATAGGTACAGGCTTTTTATATGTGCGGAAAGATAAAATAAAAAAGATCTGGCCGTTGTTTGGCGCCGGCGACAGGGATGATACTGATATTCGCAAGTTTGAGCATTTAGGCACAAGGCCATTCTTTATTGAAGAGGCTGTTGATAAAGCAATAGATTTTTATGACATGATCGGTGGTAAAAGAAAAGAAGAGCGCCTGCTTTATTTGAAGAATTACTGGATGAATAAAGTAAAAGATGTGCCCAATGTAAAATTGCATACTTCCTTTAAAAAAGAATTTGGATGTGCCATTGGCCTGGTGAGTATTGATGGTAGAAAGCCCGCAGACCTTGATACTTATTTATGGGATAATTATAAGATACATGCTGTAAGCATAGTTTGGGAAAATATAAGCGGTGTAAGAATTACCCCCAATGTTTATACGAGTACTAAAAACTTAGACAGGCTGGTAGAAGGCATTACAGCTTTTGCAAAAATGTAAGATCACGCCTCAAGGCGTGTTCGTACTTTATTAACAGGCGTTAACAACTACTGAACACAGTTCAAACACGAATTCCCTTATTTTTGCTTTAATCATAAAAATGATTTAATGCAATTTGCTAAAGGAAAACTAATTGCGATTGGCGGGGCGGAAGATAAAGGAACAGATCTAGAGAGTGGACAGATCCAGCGCAATAACCTCAATTTTTTTGGCCTCGGCATACTCCGCCGCATTGTAGATGAAGCCGGCGGCCCCCTTAGCCGCATAGAGGTCATCACTACCGCAAGCACTATACCTTACGAAGTTGGCGATAATTACCTCAATGCTTTTGGTAAGATAGGCTGTACCGATATTGGCCTTATGCATATTCGTAACCGTGCCGATACTGCCAATGAAGAATACATTGAGCGTATAAGTAACTGTAATATTGTAATGTTCAGCGGCGGTAACCAGCTAAGGCTTAGCAGCACGTTTGGTGGCACAGCTTTTTTTGAAAAAATGATGGACCGCTATAATAATGAAGAGGAATTTGTTATTGCGGGTACATCGGCAGGCGCCATGGCCATGAGCAATACCATGATCTATGAAGGCAATGCCACCAGGGCACATCTGAAAGGCGAAGTAAAGATCACTACCGGACTTGGATTTATGGATGATGTGATCTTTGATTCGCATTTTGAAAAAAGAGGAAGATTTGGCAGACTGGCACAAGCCGTTGCAACAAACCCCGCCTGCATTGGTATTGGTTTGGGAGAGGATACGGGTATGCTGATCACTAACGGCAATAAAATGGAAGCCATAGGAAGCGGGCTGGTCATTATCATTGATGGTCACGATATTCTCCATTCCAATATTGCTGATATACCCGAGGGCAACCCCATCAGCATACAAAATCTTAAAGTACATTTTTGTGAACATGGTAATGGCTATATGCTAAGAGAACGTATATTCTTAATGAATGCCACGCCAAACTCTGTAATAAAGAAACAGGTTAATGTAGAATAATTTTTTCAGAAATAATTAATGTGATGCATCCACCAACAGCGGATGCATTTTCTTTTTATCTTAACGGTATGAACAGGAAAAAATTCATACAACAAACCTCATTGGCAACAGCAGGTATCTTAATGAGTAAATATACTTTTGCAACAGGGCAATCTGATTTCCCCTTAGTGAGAGTTCCTTTAAGCCAAAGAAAGTTCTCAAGCCCCGCAGTAGAGAAACTGATCGTTGAGATAAAAAACAAGATCGGCAATAAAGAGATCGCCTGGCTTTTTGAGAATTGTTTCCCCAATACTTTGGATACTACCGTTGATTTTGAGATCATCAACGGCAAGCCCGATACATTTGTTATTACGGGTGATATAGATGCTATGTGGTTAAGGGATTCATCAGCACAGGTCTGGCCATACCTGTCATTGATGAGACAGGATAAGAATTTACAGGAGCTTATAAAAGGTGTTATCAACCGCCAGGTTAAATGCATTTTAAAAGACCCATACGCGAATGCTTTTTATAAGGATGAAACAAAGATCAGCGAATGGAAGGATGACAAGACCGAAATGAAACCCGGTGTGCATGAACGTAAGTGGGAGATAGACAGTTTATGTTACCCGATAAGGCTATCTTATGGGTACTGGAAAGAAACCGGCGATATTTCTGTTTTTGATAAAGACTGGCAGGAAGCGATGCGCTTGATAGTAAAAACTTTTAAAGAGCAACAGCGCCTGGAAAATAATGGTCCTTATAAATTTGAAAGAACAACCAGCTGGGCTACAGATGGTGTGCCATTGGGTGGTTACGGGTATCCAACAAAAAAGATCGGGTTGATACATTCCATGTTCCGGCCGAGTGATGATGCAACGATTTATCCTTTTCTTATTCCCTCCAATTGGTTTGCTATTGAATCTTTAAGTAATCTAGATGGTATTCTTAGGGCTTTGAATTCTGAGGATGAATTTATTAATCATGTTAATGATTTAAGATCATCTGTGGGTTATGCACTTGACCGAACACTTATAGATATTCAACCACAGGAAATTAAAACTATCCCATATGAGGTTGACGGGTTTGGTAATTTTATAATTATGGATGATGCCAATATTCCTAGTGTGCTTTCATTACCATATCTTACCTCACTTAAAATAAGTGATTGGACTTACCAAATTTCAAGAAAGAAATTACTTAGTGAAAACAACCCCTTCTTCTTCAAAGGCAAGGCAGCCGAAGGTATTGGAGGCCCCCACGTAGGAATGGATTATATATGGCCCATGAGTATTATTATGAGAG
>JBKJMZ010000024.1:0-11620 GCA_046596255.1 Ferruginibacter sp.
GAAGTAATGGTTGCAAAGTATGCTGATAAAAGAGCAGCTTTAAAAGCAGCCGGAGATTATGCAGGTTTGGATCTATTACCAAAGAATGCATCCCCGGTTCGTTTAAAAAACCGTTGCCAGCTTACCGGCCGCCCAAGAGGTTATATGAGACATTTTGGTTTATCCAGGAATATGTTTCGTGATATGGCATTGCAGGGTAAAATACCAGGCATAACAAAAGCAAGCTGGTAAAACCCCCTGATCCGCCGCGGCGGAGAACGAGGATATCGCCTGTCCGAATGGCTTCAGCCGGGCGGGGCATTGTAAAAAAATTATTTAATCAATTAACTAAAATAACAATGGTTACTGATCCAATCGCAGATTATTTAACTAGAATTCGTAACGCACAGATGGCTAACCATCGTATTGTAGAAATACCGGCAAGCAACCTGAAGAAGCGTATCACCGAGATCTTGTATGATAAAGGGTACATCTTGAAATACAAATTTGAAGATGATAATAAACAGGGCCTGATCAAGATTGCCTTGAAATACGATGCTACCACCAAATTACCTGTGATACAGAGTTTGGAAAGAGTTAGTCGCCCAGGATTGCGTACGTATGCAAAGCCAGATGAATTTAAGCGTGTAAAGAATGGTTTAGGCGTTGCTATCGTTTCTACATCTAAAGGTGTAATGACCGATAAAGAAGCAAAGGCACAGAATGTTGGCGGAGAAGTGCTTTGCAACATTTACTAGGCCCCCTATCCCCCGAAGGGGGAAATTAAGCAGATTATTTTACTTAAAATAATGATTTGACAATTAAGCCTCAGTCGTGGCTAAACACAGATCAAGTAAAAAACAAAATAAAAAATCGACAATGAGCAGAATAGGAAAAAAACCAATTGAAGTACCTTCTGGAGTAACTATTACAGTTGATGCTGCAAATGTGGTTACAGTAAAAGGACCTAAAGGAACTTTAAAAGAAACACTTGACAGGGATATGAAGATCGAAATCAAAGATGGTACTGCAGAAGTTATCCGTCCAACCGATCAGATCCGTCATCGTGCCATGCACGGATTATACCGTTCACTGGTAGGTAATATGGTAAAAGGTGTTACAGAAGGATATGCCAAAAAATTAGAACTGGTTGGTGTGGGTTTTAAAGCTTCTGCCCAGGGCAATCTTTTAGATCTGGCTTTAGGTTATTCTCATAATATAGTTATTGAAATTCCCAAGGAATTATCTGTTACTACTTCACAGGAAAAAGGACAGAACCCGATGATCAGCTTTGAGAGTATCGATAAGCAATTGATCGGACAGGTTTGTGCAAAGATCAGGAGCTTACGTAAGCCAGAACCATACAAGGGTAAGGGTGTTAAGTTTGCAGGCGAAGTGTTGAGAAGGAAAGCAGGTAAATCAGCTGGTAAATAAGCGAAGGGTTAAATTGGTAAATGGTTTAATTGTTAGTCTAACCATTGCACATCAAAAACAATTTAGCAATTCAACAATAAAACAATTAAACACATTCCTGGCAGAATCAGGAAGCTAAAAATAAAGATCATGAATTCAAAAGGTAGCGCAAGAGTAAAAATCAAATACCGCATCCGTAAAAAGATCAGCGGTGCTGCAGCCAAACCAAGGTTAAGTGTTTTCAGGAGCAATAGTGATATCTATGCACAATTAATTGATGATAACAATGGCGTAACATTAGCTGCTGCATCATCAAGACAAAAAGATATCCTTGCACAAAAAGCACCTAAGATCGAAAAGGGTAAAATGGTAGGTGCTGCAATTGCAACTAAAGCAAAGGAATTGGGCATTTCAACAGTTGTTTTTGACCGTGGTGGATATATTTACCATGGCCGTGTGAAAGCAGTTGCTGAAGGTGCAAGAGAAGGCGGACTTCAATTTTAGATTTATTGATTGCCGATTGTAGATTACAATCTAAAATCATCAAGCAAAATCTAAAATCTTAAATCAAAAATCTTAAATAAGTATAGATGGCAAATTTAATATTGAATAAAGTAAAAGCTGGTGACCTGGAACTGAAAGACAAGGTTGTTGCCATTAATCGTGTAGTAAAAACAACAAAAGGTGGTCGTGCCTTTAGTTTTTCTGCTTTAGTTGTGGTCGGTAACGAAGCTGGTGTTGTTGGCCATGGTTTGGGAAAGGCCAAAGAAGTGCAGGAAGCCATCACCAAGGGTATTGAAGATGCAAAAAAGAATTTGATAAGAGTTCCTATTATGCATGGCACGATACCTCACGAGCAATTAAGCAAGGATGGCGCAGCGAAAGTGTTTATCAAGCCTGCAGCACATGGTACCGGTGTAATTGCCGGAGGTAGCATGAGAGCAGTTTTAGAAGCAGCAGGTATCACTGACGTGTTAGCAAAGAATCTTGGTTCTGCTAACCCTACCAACGTGGTAAAAGCAACTTTTAAAGCATTGGCTACATTACGTGAACCAATTGCAGTTGCAAAAACACGTGGTATTTCTTTAAAGAAAGTATTTAACGGATAAATTTAGTTAATCGTTAATTGTTAATTGGATCCCCGGATAACAGATAACAATTAACTTATAACAGATACAATGAAAAAGATAAAAGTAACACAGGTTAAAAGTGTAATTGACCGCTCGGAGCGTCAGAAAAGAACAATGGTCGCCTTAGGGTTAAGGAAAATGAATGCTTCTGTAGAAGTTGAAGCTACTCCTCAGATTTTAGGAATGGTTACCAAAGTTAATCACCTGGTAAAGGTTGAAGAACTAGGGTAATAAGCAAATGTGCCGATGTGCAAATTTGCAAATTTTGCTGCGGTCATTATGCTGATATTAATACCGGATAATGTTAAATTAAGTTTTTGCATATTTGCTCATTTGCAAATTTGCACATTATAAAAAAGCGAGGGGTGATACCCCGTAAGTACAAAATCAATAATAATGAAACTACACACGCTCAAGCCTGCTAAAGGCGCTACTCACAAAGAAAAAAGAATTGGCCGCGGTGAAGCAAGCGGTAAAGGTGGTACATCTACCAAAGGTAATAAAGGTGGACAAAGCCGTGCCGGTTACAAAAGTAAAATGGCCCACGAAGGTGGACAGATGCCCATTCAACGCCGTATTCCAAAACGTGGCTTTAAGAACAACAATCGTGTTGAATTTAAAGTATTGAACCTTGGCCAGATCGACACCTTATCAGAAAAATATGGTATCACAGAATTCAACCTGCAAAATTTATACATCAATGGTTTAATTAGCCAGTTTGATAGTGTAAAGATCTTAGGTAACGGCGAACTGAAAGGTACATTCACTTTTAAAGTGAATGCAGCCAGTGAAAAAGCAAAAGCAGCTATTGAAGCAGCCGGAGGTTCTATCGAGATAATAAAATAATTTCCCGATATTTGCCCGACCCCGCTAAGCGAGGGTCATTTTTTTAATTCAGCGCAAATCACTTAAATCGTTTAAATTCTGTGAAGAAGTTCATAACAACACTTAAGAATATCTGGAGCATAGAAGAGCTACGCAATAAGATAACGTTCACTTTACTGTTGATCTTTATCTACCGCATAGGTTCTTTTATTGTATTACCCGGTATTGATCCTAATAAATTAGTAGCACTTGCTGATAGTTCACAATCAGGTATGCTGGGTTTACTTGATACATTTGTTGGAGGAGCTTTTTCAAAGGCTTCCATTTTTGCATTAGGCATCATGCCTTATATCTCTGCTTCAATCTTTATGCAGTTGATGACAATCCTGGTTCCCCAGATGGCTAAAATTCAAAAAGAAGGTGAAAGCGGCAGAAAGAAGATCAACCAGTGGACACGTTACCTTACAGTGTTGGTTACTGCATTCCAGGCAGCAGCTTATATTGGTTATTTAAAAAGCCCGGGGAATGTTGAAGCTATCATTCCAGCTTTCAGCCCTTATTTTTGGATATCAACCGTTATCATTCTTACAGTAGGTACTTTGTTTGTGATGTGGTTGGGCGAAAAAATCACTGATAAAGGATTAGGAAATGGTACTTCTATTATCATCATGGTTGGTATACTTGCCCGCCTGCCGGAATCATTTGGCCAGGAGTGGGCAGCAAGAATGACAAGAGGTGCAGGTGGTATTTTGATCATCTTAATTGAGATACTTTTATTGATCGCAGTAATATTAGGAGTTATACTTTTAGTACAGGGTACAAGGAAAGTTCCGGTAAATTATGCCAAGCAGATTGTTGGCAACCGGCAGTTTGGTGGCGCCAGAAATTTCTTGCCATTAAAAGTGAATGCTTCAGGTGTAATGCCCATCATCTTTGCACAGGCGATCCTTTTCTTACCAACATTATTTTCTGCAGGCGGTACAGCTTCGTGGACACAATATTTTACTGATCATACCAAGATCGGTTACATGATCATTTATTCTGTTGCAGTTATTGCATTTACGTTCTTATACACGGCACTGATATTTAACCCTAAGCAAATGGCTGATGAGTTAAAGCGTAATAATGGTTTCATACCGGGTGTTAAACCGGGGCAACCTACAGCAGATTATATCGGCACGATCATGGACAGGATCACTTTACCCGGCGCCATTTTATTGGCATTCGTTGGTATCCTGCCAGGTATCATTCAATTGATATTCGGTATGCAACAAGGGTTCGCTACTTTCTTCGGAGGTACATCGCTGTTGATCATGGTAGCGGTAATTTTGGATACCTTACAGCAGATAGAGACCCAATTATTAATGCGCCAGTATGATGGGTTGATGAGCAGCGGAAGGATTCAGGGAAGGCAGCAGGTTTCTGCAGGAATATAGGCCCCCTCTAAATCTCCTCCGCCGCGGCGGAGAGACTTGAAAGAGTATAAATATTTAAGACCCTGGCATAAAATGTCAGGGTTTGTTTTGAATACACGCTGTCATTTCGATACTTCGGAACTCAGTACAGGCTGCGGAGAAATCTGTTAAACGATGATCAATAAAACAGATTCCTCGTACCTCGGAATGAAAAAACAAAAGATCATGATTCACTACAAAAGCACCGCGGAAATTGAACTGATTAGAGAAAGCAGTTTACTGGTAAGCGAAACACTTGCTTTGGTGGCATCATTTATTAAACCCGGTGTAACCACTTTATTCCTGGATAAAATTGCTGAAGAATTCATTAAGGACAATAAGGCCACAGCTTCTTTTAAAGGATACCAGGGCTTTCCATATACCTGCTGTATTTCCGTTAATGATGCAGTGGTTCATGGGTTTCCTACAAATAAAGAATTAATAAGTAGAGATATTGTTTCGGTTGATGTTGGTGTTTTTAAAAATGGTTTTCATGGAGACAGCGCCTATACTTTTGGAGTAGGCGAGATAAGCGATGATGTTAAACAATTGCTGAAGGTTACCAAAGAATCTTTGTATAAAGGAATTGAAAAAGCAATAATAAATAACCGGGTTGGAGATATTGCATTTGCCATACAGGATCATACAGAAAGAAAACATGGTTACGGTGTAGTAAGAGACCTGGTAGGTCATGGCCTTGGCCGTAGCCTGCATGAAGAACCGCAGGTACCTAATTTTGGGAAGCGGGGTACCGGTGCAAAATTAAGAGAAGGTCTGGTGATCGCCATTGAGCCAATGATCAACATGGGTACCAAGGATGTTTTTCATGATAAGGATGGATGGACCATCCGTACCGCAGATGGAAAACCTTCAGCTCACTACGAGCATGATATTTGTATTCAAAAAGGCAAAGCAGATATTTTATCTTCATTTACTGCTATTGAAGCTGCCGAAAAAGCAAATGCTGAGCTTTGTTCGGATTATTGATTCAGAGAATTGCCGCATTGTTAAATTGCTAAATTGCTTTGGGATCTTTTATTTTAGATACTCTTATAACAATTCAACCATTCAACAGTTTAGCCATTCAACCATTACACATGAAAAAACGCCTGATAGTTATCGGAGGAGGTGCAGCAGGTTTTTTTTGCGCCGCAAATGCGGCGAGATTAAATCCTGCCCTTGAAGTGATCCTCCTGGAAAGATCAAATAAGCTTTTAAGCAAGGTAAAAGTAAGTGGCGGTGGCCGCTGCAATGTAACCCATGCCTGTTACAGCATTGCGGATATGATCAAAAAATATCCACGTGGTTCTTCTTTCTTAAAAAAAGCATTTCATCATTTTTTCACTACAGATACCATTGCCTGGTTCAAAGAACGGGGAGTGGTTTTAAAAACTGAAGCCGATGGCAGGATGTTCCCCGTTACGGATAATTCTCAAACTATTATTGATTGCCTGGTAAGGGAGGCAAATAAATATGGCGTGAAAATTATGATGAATAAAGAAGTGAAACAAATGGAAATTGCAGGGCAGGCAGTTGATAAAAAATTTAAACTTCAATTCGCTGATGGTTCAGATCTCCAGGCAGACTATGTTTGTATTGCCAGTGGCGGTTATCCAAAAGCTATTCAATATGGCTGGCTGAAAAATACGGAACATGATGTGGAAGATCCTGTGCCTTCATTGTTCACTTTTAACCTGCCTGCCGGACAGGCAGGTATGCCGGGGAATCCCCTTACCGAATTAATGGGTGTTAGTGTTGGAAATGTGACCGTGAAAATAGTTGGATCAAAACTGGTAGAAGATGGCCCACTACTGATCACACACTGGGGTATGAGCGGCCCTGCCATTTTAAAACTTTCTGCCTGGGGCGCAAAGGAGCTGGCACAAAAGAATTATCATTTTTCCATCCTGATCAACTGGATACCGGGGCTTAATGAGAACAGTTTACGGGAGCGGTTTCAAAAAATAAGGTTTGATCTTGCAGCTCAAAAAATAATCAACCGCAATCCTTTTGCATTACCAAACCGTTTATGGGAATATTTCCTGGTACAATCAGGTATAGCCCCTGATCTGCGCTGGGCCGACCTTCCTGCCAAAGAACAAAATAAACTGATCAAAAATTTATGTGCTCATGAATATGAAGTAAAGGGTAAAACAACTTTTAAAGAAGAGTTTGTTACAGCAGGTGGAGTGCAATTAAGCGAAATTGATTTCAATACCATGCAAAGTAAAAACTGCCCCGGGTTGTTCTTTGCAGGAGAGATTATCAATGTGGATGGTATTACCGGTGGATATAACTTTCAAAATGCATGGACAACGGGTTGGATCGCTGCTAAAGCAATCGCATTGTTTAAAGGTTGAAATCGTTTAAGGGTTTAAAATCGTTTCATGGTTCAATAAGTTAAAACAACCCTTAAACCCTTAAACCTTTCAACCCTTAAACGAATTTTCAGTTACTTTTGTCTCTATTTATAAGTATGAAAAAAATTGACCGCTACATACTGACGAAATATCTCACAACATTTTTCTTTTGTTTGATTTTGTTTACGGCCATTGTTGTAGTTGTTGATATCAGCGAAAAGACTGACAATTTTGTAAAGTCAAAATTGCCGGTGTCCAAAATAATCACTGATTATTATTTTGGTTTTATTCCCAGGATAGATGCAATGCTTTTCCCGCTCTTCGTTTTTATTTCGGTGATATTCTTTACCAGTAAAATGGCTGGCCGCTCCGAGATCATTGCTATACTCAGCAGCGGTGTAAGCTTCCGCAGATTTTTATTACCCTATGTGGTTGGCGGTATTTTCCTATCAGTTATTTTATGGATGGGCTATCAATATGTGGTTCCAAAAGCTAATTTGAAATGGGGCAATTTTGAGGCAAAGTATATAGATGGGCCAGTTGCACCGGAAAGCAATAATTCAAATTTTAAGCAAAGGCTTTATTTTAAACTCGACTCCAACAGTTATGTGGGTATAAGAGGTTATGATACCATTTTAAGAACGGGGAATGGATTTTTTGTTCAACGGTTCAGTAATAACAAGCTGGTTTATAATTTACGTTCCGACCAGTTTAGCTGGGATACTGCCACGGGTAAATGGAAATTATTTAATGTGGTTGAGCGTAGGTTGGATAGTATCTCTGAAAACATAACACGTTCCAATGAGAAGTTTGTATCTTATAATTTTAAGCCGCGTGACCTGCGAAAGGACGAATACCTCAAAGACCAGTTGCCCACGCCGGAGCTTGATAGATTTATAGCGCAGGAAAAATTGCGTGGATCGGAGATGCTGAATACGCTTTTGGTAGAACGTTATAACAGGGATGCCATACCCGTCTCCGTACTCATCCTCACCATTATAGGTGCAGTGCTGGCTTCACGTAAGATTCGGGGGGGCAGTGGCCTGCACCTGGCAATTGGAGTGGTTATCAGTGTGGTTTATATTCTCTTTGGAAGGTTCTCACTGGTTTTTGCCACCAAGGGAAATTTTACGCCTTTTATTGCAGCCTGGACACCCAATATCCTTTTTGGCGTTCTTGCTTTTTACCTTTATAAAAAAGCGCCAAAATAATTTAGCACAGCAACTTTATTTATCTAAACTTTCGGGTAAAACTTTTGTTTTAAACCTATCCGCATCGTAATTTTAAGCCTTCTAAAAATCAATCAGTTTCACTGATAATTTGCGGGGTTTGGTTGGATAACGATTCAGCAGGAAGCCGTTCATTTTTTAATAAATAGATTATGGGAATCATTAAAGACAGGTTCAAGGAAAAAGCTGATTCAACAGCAGCGGAGATAAAAACTTTGCTAAAAGAGCATGGTGATAAGGTTATTGGAGAAGTTACATTAAGCCAGATATACCAGGGCATGCGTGGCATTACTGCTTTAGTATCCGAAACCTCCTTGCTTGATGCCCAGGATGGTATCCGTTTCCGCGGCTATTCAATTCCGGAGTTAAGAGAGAAATTACCCAAGGCACCCGATGGTACCGAGCCATTGCCGGAAGGGTTATTTTACCTGATGCTGGTAGGCTCTTTGCCTACTGAAGAAGAAGTACAGCATTTAAGCAGTACCTGGCAGCGCCGTAGCCATGTTCCCAATTATGTTTTTGATACCATTGAAGCATTACCAGTAAGCGCTCACCCTATGACGCAATTTGTTGTTGCGATCATGAGCTTACAAACTGAAAGCAATTTTTCAAAGCGCTATGCAAAAGGCCTCAGTAAATCAGAATATTGGGATGCAGTATTTGATGATTCTATGGACCTGATTGCCCGCCTTCCACGCATTGCAGCATATATCTATCGCCGAAAATACAAGAATGGAGAGCACATTCAGCCCAATGGCCTATTAGACTGGTCGGGCAATTTTGCACACATGATGGGTTATGAGGACGAAGGTTTTCATGAATTGATGCGCCTGTATATGACCATTCATGCAGATCATGAAGGGGGTAATGTTTCGGCACATACTACACACCTGGTAGGCTCAGCATTAAGTGATCCGTATTTGAGTTTTGCAGCAGGTATGAACGGACTTGCAGGTCCTTTACATGGACTGGCAAATCAGGAAGTAATAAAATGGATATATGAAATGAGGGAGAGTATAGGAACTGATATACCATCCAAAGCACAAATAGAAGATTACGTTAAAAAGACACTGAGTGAAGGAAAAGTAGTACCGGGTTATGGCCACGCGGTATTAAGAGAGACTGATCCACGCTTTACCGCCCAGATGGAGTTTGGCAAAAAACATATGCCCGACGATCCCCTTGTACAAACGGTATGGAATATTTATGAGGCAGTACCCCCGGTTTTAGGGTCTATTGCAAAAATTAAGAATCCCTGGCCAAATGTGGATGCACATAGTGGTGCCTTACTGGTACACTATGGTATGGTAGAATATGAGTTCTACACGGTATTATTCGGTGTTTCAAGGTCACTGGGTGTTTTGGCGAGCCTTTGCTGGGACAGGGCCCTGGGCTTCCCGCTTGAAAGGCCTAAGTCTGTAACAACAGGGCTGGTTAAATCATGGCTTGATGGAAAAGAAGAGATCTGGGGAGATTAATATTACAACATGTTTTTTATACTGAACCGGAATCTAATTCCGGTTTTTTTATTTAATTTGAGCGTTCAAAAAAATTAAAATGAAAAGAATACTAACTGTTGCCCTGTCTGCATTTCTATGTATCACTGTTAAAGCCCAGGGCGCTAAATCCGCTCCCGGTTCTCAAAGCGCACACATAAAAGTTTTTAAGCAAGCCATAAGTAGTGGTGATCTTGCCACTGCTATTACCGCATTAAGCTACTATGTAAATGATCAGGGTGCTAATACGGTGTATGAAGATACATTGGCCATGCTTTACCTGCAGCAGAATTCTTATGTACAATGTTACTATTGGGCCGATAAAAGATTGAAAGTAAAACCCGAAGACCTGGCCTTATTGGAAATGAAAGGTATTAGTTTGGATAAACTGAACGAACCAAAGGAAGCAATTGCCATATTTGAAAAATTATATTCAAAAACAAAAAGCCCTTTTCACGCTTATCCGTTAATGGAACTGCAGTTCAGTATCACGCGCCTGGCTGAATGCCTGGTAACAGCAAACAGTACACAGCAGCTTCAGTTCAAACCTGAGTATACCATAACTTATAATGCCGATAACCAGGTACGTAGAACTTACTTACAGGCTGGTATCTATAACATACACGCTTTAACCTTATATGACCTTGATAAAAAGTCAGAAGCAAAATCATACTTCGAAAAAGCAGTTGCCCTGGATAGTAATTTTGTACTGGCTCGCCAGAATCTGGACGCATTAAAATCATTGGAAATAGCTCCGGGCAAAGTAAATCCCGGTACAAATACAAACCCTGCATCTCCTGCAAATAAGCAGAATTAAATTATTCCTTTCTCTTTTCAACTTGTATCTAAATTAATAGGAAAGCCCCGGAAGGGGCTTTTTTTGTGGAGAGTATCGGGGTCGAACCGACGACCTCTTGCATGCCATGCAAGCGCTCTAGCCAACTGAGCTAACCCCCCATTTTGTTTGGATTGCAAATATAGGATCAACGGCCTGAGCCTCAAAATGATTTTTTTGGAACGTGGATGTCTCTCTTTCTTTGAATTAGCAGGATAATCCTTGGTCGAAAAGATGACTTTCCTGGCATATATTCCCGGTGCTTTAAAAATAACCGTTCAGGCCTTGAAGATAAAGAACTCAAATCTTTTTTAAGGGCATATGAATTGGAATTTAAAATACCTGTAAAGGAAAGACTCATTGAATATTATAGAATTAAATTTAATCCGGAAATGATATTTGAAGGAACCTTATTAGATAAATTGGGCTTTAAGCCATGTGGAAGTTGTTTACCTAATTTATGAATGCCTTTTTTAAGGTACTTCCGTTGTATTTTACCAGGTAAAAAGCAGTTTCTGTACAACTATTCAAAATATAACTTTAATTTCATATAAACCCAAATATGGCCAAAGCAACTGCAAAAGAGAAAAGTATAGAAGTAACCCTATGGGAAAGCGCCAATAAACTACGGGGCAGTGTAGAGCCTGCCGAATACAAACACGTAGTACTGGGACTGATATTTTTAAAGTTCAGCAGCGATAAGTTTGAAGAGCAACGAAAAAAACTCATTGCCGATGGCAAGGAGAAGTACATTGAAATGCCCGACTTCTACAATAAAGACAATGTGTTTTATTTGGATGAAATAAGCCGCTGGAGCTATATCATTAAAAACAGCAAGCAAAACGATATTGCTTTAAAGATTGACACTGCTCTGCATCATATTGAAAAGAACAACAAAG
>JBKJMZ010000078.1:0-47074 GCA_046596255.1 Ferruginibacter sp.
TTTTTGCCAATAACCGTTTAACAGAAGAAGGTTTCCAACTTGGTAAAAAATTATTTTATGATGGCCGCCTTAGCAAGGATGGCAATTTTCCCTGTGCCAGTTGCCATCAACAGGATGCAGCCTTTGCCACTTACGATCATGATTTCAGCCATGGGTATAATAATTCTTTTACAACCCGCAATGCACCCGGGCTTTTTAACCTGGCCTGGATGACTAAATATTATTGGGATGGAAGTGTAAATAGTATTGAAGAGGAGCCTGTTATTCCTATTACTGCAGCAAACCATATGGGCGAAAATATAAATGATGTAATAAACAAACTTAAGATTGATACTGCTTACCCCAAATTATTTGATGGGGCATTTGGTACTTCCCAAATTACCAGCCAACGCATGTTTAAGGCTTTGGCCCAATTTACCGGCAGCATTGTTTCTTACAATTCAAAATACGATAAGGTACAAAGAGGCGAAGCCAGCTTTACACCTGCTGAATTGAATGGCTATAATTTTTTTAAAGCCAAATGCGAAACCTGTCATAAGGAACCCTTGTTCACCGACAATAGTTTCCGGAATAACGGTATGACTGTAAATTCTTTTTTAAATGATTTTGGAAGAATGCGCATCACCCTCGACAGGAACGATTCGCTTAAATTTAAAGTGCCCAGCCTGCGCAATGTGATCCTAACATTTCCTTATTCGCATGATGGCAGGTTTTATTCCATTGGCGCTGCCATTGATCATTACCGCACAGGTATTGTTACTACGCAGCCTACTTTAGACCCGCTGCTGGTTAACCGCATTGCCATTACCAATGCAGAAAAAAATGACCTCATTTATTTTTTAAATACACTCAGCGATACTACCATGACGAAGTCTGCAAGGTTTGCACAATGATGCCGTAATCCTTTCACTAATATGGCTGTCTGCCTGAGCTTGTCGAAGGCGAGTTTATTAGGAGATACCGGGTTCGACTCGCCTTTGCGTAGCCGCTACGGTCGCTTGCGCCTTAGCTTCAGCGACGGGGCACAGAGCAAGGCAGGCTCACCCTGACAGCTTTTAATATTTAACCCTATTTCATTTTTAAAGAGCATGATTCAGGATGTAATTTTTCAATCTAATGCATTACTTAAAAATTATAAAGGTAAATTTGAACCTAAATAAAAACTATAGTTGAGCGGCATTAAAAAATTAGCAGGACAAACATTGTGGTATGGCGTGCCTACCATTGCAAGCCGCTTCCTGGGGTATTTGATGAACATGGCTTTGCCGTTCTTTGTGCTGCTGCCCGAAAACACCGCCGACCTGGTGCAGGTGTACACCATCATCCCATTCTTAAATGTATTGTATGCCTATGGTTTGGAAACGGCCTATTTCCGTTTTTCTCAAACCCACGATAAACAAAAACTATACAATACACTTTCGCTTTCGCTTTTATTCAGCAGCATCTTATTCACAGTCATCTTATTGCTTTGCAAAGATTCATTGGTTGGCGCCGCTGATCTTGATGGGCACCCGGATTATTTATACTGGATGATCGCCATAATTGCAGTAGATAATTTAAACACCTTACCCTTTGCCAAGTTAAGGCAAGAGAACAGGCCAAAGCGATATGCTTTTGCCAGGGTGGCGGGTATTGTAATAAATGTGCTTGTTGTCATTTTTTTCCTGGGCATTGTTCCCAATATTTTAGAAAGCAACCCCAATAGTTTTTTAGCAAATATCTACGATAAAGATTTTGGGCTCGGATATTATCTACTGGGTAATCTCTGCGGCAGCTTGTTTACATTACTGGTGCTCTCTAATGAAATTAAACAAATAAAGATCAGCTTCGATTTTAGTTTATGGAAAGAAGTGATGCGTTACAGTGCGCCTTTAATTATTGTTGGCCTGGGTGGAATGATCAATGATGTGCTCAGCCGCCTGATCTATCGCCATGTAGTTGACTTGCCCCAAAGCCAGGCGGATCATGAGTTGGGTATCTTTGCTAATATCTTCCGCATAGCCTTGCTCATCACCATTATGATACAGGCTTTTCGCATGGCGGCAGAACCCTTCTTCTTTAACCAAAGTAAAGATGAGAATGCACCGAAGACCTATGCAAGGGTAATGAAATTCTTCGTTATAGCCTGTTGCTTTATGTTCCTTTTCATTGGATTATTCCTGGATGCTTTCCGCTGGATATTCATAACTTTTGCAAACCCACGCTGGGCCGAAGGTATGGAGGTAGTACCTTTACTGGCTCTTGGCAATATCTTCCTGGGCATCTATTATAACCTTAGTGTTTGGTATAAGCTCACCAACAGGAATATGTATGGCGCCGCAATAACCGTTTGCGGAGCAGCAATTACCATTGTTCTAAATATTGTACTCATACCAATATGGCATTATACCGGTGCGGCTATTACCACATTCAGTTGTTATCTTTTTATGATGGCAGCCAGTTATTTCCTGGGACAAAAATATTACCCTGTTCCCTATGCAGTGAAAAAACTACTTTTTTATTTGGCCTTATCGGTGCTCATTTTTTGTATGCATTTGGGATTGGTATATTTTGTTGCACAATCTTTGCTCTTCTCATTAGGTACTGGTTTTATATTGTTTCTCGGCTTTACGTGGTTTGTTACTAAGGTTGAAGCTAAAGAACTGGCAAAACTCCCGGTAGTGGGTAAATATTTCCATTAATAAATCTTCTTTATGGACAAAGCACAATTTGGTATGATCGGCCTTGGCACTATGGGAAGAAACTTGGCGCTCAATATTGCTGACCATGGCTTTGCTGTTTGTGGGTACGACAGGGATGTTGCACAGCAACAAAGATTGATCACGGAAAGTATTGGCAAGCGGGTTACTGTAGCTATTAGCCTTGAACAATTTGTTGCAGATCTTGATAAGCCCGCAAAGATCATGTTGCTTGTACCTGCAGGAAAAATTGTAGATGCTGTTTTGAATGACCTGGTTCCCTTATTACAAAAAGATGATATCGTAATTGATGGAGGCAATTCTCATTTTACTGATACCGACAGGAGGTATATTCAACTGCAGGGAACTGGAATTCATTTTATGGGGATGGGTGTAAGCGGTGGAGAAGAAGGTGCAAGATCGGGCCCAAGTATGATGCCCGGCAGCAACAAACAAAGCTATAATGCGGTAAAGCATATTCTGGAAAGTATTGCTGCTAAAGCAGATGATGGGCAGCCCTGTGTAAGTTTTATTGGAAATGGTGCTGCAGGCCATTATACAAAAATGGTTCACAATGGTATTGAATACGCCATGATGCAACTGATAAGTGAAGTGTATGGTATATTAAAACATGCCGGTGGCTTATCCAATGAGGAATTGCAGCAGGTTTTTACTGAATGGAACAAGAGCCAGCTCCAAAGTTTTTTAATAGAAATTACTGCTTCGGTATTTGCAAAAAAAGATGATAAAACCGGTAATGGACTTATAGATATGATCCTTGACAAAGCCAGGCAAAAAGGTACGGGTATGTGGACGAGTCAAAGTGCTATGGACCTGAACATTCCCATTACAGTAATAGATGCAGCAGTAAGCATGCGCTATATGTCTGCCATGAAAGAAGAACGGGTAACAGCAGCCGAAAAATATGCATTCAACAGCCATAAAAGCTCCGTCAATAAAGCTGAACTGGTAGAGACCTGTAAAAATGCAATTCATTTTGCATTCATCATTGCCTATGCACAGGGTTTGCATTTATTACACAGCGCTTCAAAGGCGTATAGCTATAATATTAACATGGCCGAAGTGATACGGGTATGGAAAGGGGGTTGTATCATCCGCTCAGCTTTATTAGGAAATCTTCGTAAAGCCTATATGGAAGACAGTTCTCTCAGTAATATCATGCTTTCTCCTTTATTTATTAATACATTGAAGGACCTGAGCGGATCAGTAGCTGATGTTTGCACTATTGGCATCAGCAACAGGATACCGGCACCGGCCTTTGCAGCATCGCTTAATTATTTTAATGCCTATTGTACAAAAGATCTGCCTGCCAATTTGATACAGGCACAAAGAGATCTTTTTGGTGCACATACTTACGAGCGCATTGATGCAACAGGAACTTTTCATACAGACTGGAAATAAAATGGCAACACCAAAAAAAAACATCCCCCCGCAAAGCATAATCATTTTTGGCGCCGGAGGCGACCTTTGCTGGCGCAAGCTCGTACCGGCTTTGTTCAATCTATATCTTTCTGATAATCTTCCTGAAAAATTTTATATAACTGCCATTGACCATGGAGTTACAAACGCTGAAGATTATAAAAAGCACCTGCTGGGAGGGATAAATAAATTCAGCAGATCAGGTAAGGCAGATAAAAATGCCTGGAAACAATTCAGCAGTCATATACATTACCTGCAGGGTGATTTTACCAATGCAGCATTATACATTGCGCTGGATAAGCTTTTAAAAGAGCAGGACTATAAAACAGGCCAGCGACTAAACCGGTTATTTTATTACTCGGTATCTCCGCGTTTTATTGAGAGTATCAGCCAGGAATTATATAAAAACAAAATTGCCACACAGGAAAAAACAGATCGTATCATCATTGAAAAGCCTTTTGGCAGCAGCCTGCAAACAGCAAAAAAGCTCAATGCATTCCTGTTAAAAAGGTTTTCTGAAAAACAACTTTACCGTATTGATCATTACCTGGGTAAAGAAACCGTACAGAATATCATGGCCTTTCGTTTTGCCAATCACATATTTGAGCCCTTGTGGAATAACCAATTCATTGATCATGTACAGATAACTGTTGCTGAAACAGTAAGCGTAGGTGGGCGTGCCGGCTATTACGAACAGGCCGGGGCAGTAAGGGATATGATACAGAATCACCTGTTGCAGTTACTTTGTGTACTTGCCATGGAACCTCCAAATAAACTGGAAGCTGTGGAGATCAGAAATAAAAAATTACAGGTTTTGAGGGCGATCAGGCCTTTTACCAGATCATCTGTAATAAAAAATATTATCAGGGGCCAATATACAGAAGGAAGCATAAAAAATATTAAACAGGTTGCCTACCGCAATGAAGCCAGTGTTGCTCCTGCCTCAGCTACCGAAACTTATTTTGCAGGAAAATTCTTCATTGATAATACACGTTGGAAAAATGTTCCCTTTTATATCCGCACGGGTAAATGCTTACCCAAACAGGCATCAGTAATTGTAGTGGAATTTAAGCAAACGCCGCATAAGATATTTCACGGAGACCTTAATCCCAACAGACTTATTATTTATATTCAGCCTGATAATGAGATAAGTCTTTGGTTTGAAAGTAAAGTTCCGGGCCTGGAAATGAAACTGAAAAATGTTGAAATGGATTTTACTTATAGAGAAAGTTATACGGAGCAGCTTCCCGAAGCTTATGAAGCATTACTGATGGATGCCATGACCGGAGATCCATCACTATTTATGCGGAATGACCAGGTTGAAGTGGCCTGGAAAATTGTAATGCCTATTATAACTATATTGGAAAGTCAAAAAACTGTGGGCCTGAAATTTTATGCTGCCGGCAGTCCGGGGCCAAAAGCAGCCGATGACCTGTTAAAAAAAGATGGAAGAAAATGGCTCCTGTAATAAAAAGATCAATGCTTAACTACAACTCATACGAATTACTAAGCCAGGCTGCTGCACATTTTTTTACAACAGCCTGTAAGCTTAGTATTGCACAGCATGGTAAATTCATAGTAGCCCTTAGTGGAGGCAATACGCCTAAAAGAATGTACCAGCTATTGGCAAAAGCTGAATTTAGTGCTAATATTGATTGGAAAAAAATATTCATCTTCTTCAGTGACGAACGTTATGTACCTCATTCAGATAAGGAAAGTAATTTTAAAATGGCTTCAGCAGCATTGCTGGATCATATTCCCATTCCACGGAAAAATATTTTTGCAATTCCTGTTTCATCTACACCGGAAAAAGATGCTGCCCGGTATGAATTGGATGTAAAGAAAGCAACAGGCGCTCCTGATCCGGTTTTTGACCTGGTGATCCTGGGCCTGGGTGATGATGGACATACCGCTTCCCTTTTTCCGGGTAACAAAATATTAGGTGAAAATAAAAGGTTGGTAAAAGAAGTATATCACCACGGGAAGGGAAACCGTATCAGTTTTACGCTACCACTGATAAACCGGGCTAAACAAATTTTATTTTTAGTATCAGGTCCTGGAAAAGAAGCCATATTAAAAAAAATCCTGACTCCCGGCAAAACAAAGGTTCCATTACCTGTACAATTAATAAAAGGGAATATACTTTGGATGTTAAATGGAGCGGGTTAATATTTCTTATGCAGGTCAAAGATGATCTTCCTGTCCGTATCAGTTAATGCAGCGACAGAATCTGTTTGTACAAAATGTAATTTAAAGGCTTTAATGGCGGCAACAGAATCTTTCGTATCATAACCAATGATACGAAGGGCTTGTATGGCATTGAAGTTTTCGGGCTGTTGTACATTGGCTATATCATACCAGTAACCAAAACCATTGGCCGCCAGTTGCTGCCACGGAAAAAAACGGTTGGGATCTACCTTGCGTGATGGTGCAATATCCGAATGACCTATAAAATTGGCGGTGGGAATATTGTAATTTTTCTTTAACACTTTTAAAACCACCAGGAGGTTATTGATCTGTGCTTCGGTAAAAGGTTCAAAGCCATTATTATCCAGTTCTATTCCTATAGATACAGAGTTAATATCTGTTACGTTGCCCCATTTGCCTGCGCCCGCATGCCAGGCCCGTAGGTAATCATTAAGCATATGTTGAACAGTGCCATCTTTACAGATAACATAATGTGCACTCACCTGTGTTCTTGTTAAGGTAAATGTATTAAGGGTTTGCTCACAACTGTTTTGGGCTGTATGATGTATAATTACAAAATTGGGTTTACGCATACTGAAATTAGTAGTGCCCACCCATTCAGTGGCTGCCCTGGTACTGTCGATACCGGCAGGTTGTTTTTTTATTTCATTAGCAATATCCTTGGCCTGTTTTTTATAAGCTTTATTGCTTGCTGCATATTTACCGGTGCTGCATCCCATGCTCAACATAATAAAAATAACTGCGGAAAAAAATTGATACTTCATAGCGGAGTTTAAGATGGAAAGTTACTGTAAAACATTTTACCAAATAAATAAGCTGCCCTGATAAGACAGCTTATTTAAATATTATTACGCCTCAGCCCTAATTCCAAATTACCAATTACAATTTCCTATAGTGTTGCCATATCAATAACAAACCTGTACCGTACATCCCCTTTCAGCATCCTCTCATAAGCATCATTAATATCTTTCATGGCTATTATCTCAACATCGCTTACAATATTATTGGCTGCGCAGTAATCCAACATCTCCTGCGTTTCAGGTAACCCCCCAATTAAAGAACCAGCCAGGCTTCTTCTTTGAAAGATAAGATTGAATGGTACTACAGGATCGCCGGGAGGCGGAACACCTACGCAAACCATATTACCGTTTGTTTTAAGCATGCCCAGGTATATATTATAATCATGCGGAGCTGACACTGTATCCAAAATAAAATCAAAATAATTGGTAACTTTTTTTACCTGTTCCCCATCGCTGGTCAACATAAAATTGTGGGCACCTAATCTTTTTGCATCTGCTTCTTTGGCTGCTGTATGGCTCAGCATAGTAACTTCAGCACCCATAGATACCGCCAGCTTTACACCCATATGTCCAAGGCCACCCAAACCTAAAATACCTACTTTATGGCCCTTCCCTATTTTCCAGTGGCGCAAAGGCGAGTATGTGGTAATGCCTGCGCAAAGCAATGGAGCCACAGCTTCCAATGGTTGGTTATCTGCAATGCTCAAAACAAAATCTTCATGTGCCAATATCTGTTTGCTATAGCCGCCATAGGTAGCTCCGCTGCCATCTTTTTCCATTCCGCCGTAAGTGCCAACCCACCCATTGCTGCAATATTGCTCCAGGCCTTCTTTACAGTTATCACATTCGCGGCAACTGTCTACCAGGCAACCAATACCTGCAAGATCGCCAACTTTGAATTTTTTTACATGCTCGCCAACCGCACTTACCACACCTACGATCTCATGGCCAGGCACAAGTGGGTAAACAGACATGCCCCAGTCATTACGTGCAAAATGAAGATCGCTGTGGCAAACGCCACAATACTTAATGTCGATCTGTACATCATGTGGTTTCGGGTCTCGCCTGTTAATCGTCCATGGGGCAAGTGGCGTTGTTGCATCCTGTGCTGCGTAAGATTTGGTTGAAGACATAATAATTAGCTTTAAAAAGTTAAGGTATCAAATATACTTATTTACTAACTGTTTCCACAGGTTGTTTCTTTAAATGTACATCTCCATTATAATATATACCTTTCCGCAACAATAACTTAATATGAAAAAGTATTTACTGTTGGTATTTTTAGCCTTTTGCACTTCAACGATCTTTGCGCAACAAAAACCTGCATACATTCTGTATAATGCACAGGGTAAAAAAGTTTCCTATAAAAAAATGATAAAGCAGCTTGCTAAAAAAGACATTGTTTTATTTGGCGAGTTTCATAACAATGCAATTGCCCATTGGCTTGAGTTGGCCCTAGCAAAGGACTTGAGTGATAAGAGGAACCTTGTCTTTGGCGCCGAAATGTTTGAAGCCGATAATCAGCAAGCGCTAAATAATTATCTTACCGGAAAAATAACTGCCAAAGGGCTTGACTCTGCAGCGAGGCTGTGGCCCAATTATAAAACAGATTACGCACCTATTGTAAACTTTGCTAAAGAAAAAAAGTTCACATTCATTGCCACCAATATACCCAGGCGATATGCTTCGTTGGTTTCCAAAAAAGGTTTTGAAGCACTGGATACTTTAACTGCCCTGGAAAAAACATGGATGGCTCCCTTACCCATGGATTATGATGCACAGTTACCAGGGTATGTAAAAATGGTAGAGATAATGGGTGGGCATGGCGGTGCCAATATGCCCAAGGCCCAGGCTACTAAAGATGCTACGATGGCGTATTTTATACTGCAAAATTTTAAACCCGGTTACCTGTTCCTGCATTATAACGGCGCTTTTCATTCGGAGAATTATGATGGCATAAACTGGTATTTAAGAAGAAAGCGGCCGGAGCTGGAAATTGCAACAATCACTACAGTATCTCAAAAAAATATAAAGCAACTACTTGTTGAAAATAAGGGCAAGGCAGATTTTATTATCTGCGTAGATGAGGATATGACCAACACGTATTGATTTTTGTGGAAGTTGAAAAACTGTCAATTTGATTTTGTTAATCCTTTCGTAAAAAGAAGGTTTTGTGTTTTTATGAGCAATAATAACAGCAGATTGCCCCTATAAAAAGGATCGTAATCACATGAAATATTTCTTATCGGCATTTTTAGTTTTGATAACGCTTACGGGCAGTTCTCAAACAGCAATAGGCGTGAGTCCTGTTTCGCCGTTGGCAACATACAGCAATGCCTGGAATGATATAAAGTTCAGCAAGTGCAATACCGCTGCCAATGCTCCTTACTTGAGCAGCGATGAAAAAGAGATCATTTACATTTTGAATCTTATCCGCACAGATCCTGTGCTATTCAGCAAAACCGTTCTCAAAAAATACCCGGCTTTATCCGGCAAAGGATACCTGGCAACAGACGAATTTTATTACATATCGTTGGTGAACACACTGGCCAAAATGCAGCCATTGAATTTGCTTGTACCCGATAAAGCCTGTTTTGAAAGTGCACAATGCCATGCTTCATCATCTGGAGCGTCGGGTTATGCCGGTCATAAAAGAACCAATGGTACTTGTGAAAACAAAAAGACATACAATGGCGAATGTTGTGATTATGGCAACAGTGAACCCCTGGAAATTGTACTGTCCCTGCTCATTGATGAAGGTGTTCCATCACTGGGCCACCGCGATATTATGTTAAGCAGCTATACCAAAGTGGGCGTTTCTATTAAACCGCATAAGAAGTACGGCACTAATACCATCTTCGACTTTTTGTATTGATCTCCCTTTTTGCTGGCTTTTAAGCCAGAAATGTTATCTTATACCACGCCTAATTCCATTACAAAGAAATATACGATGGCTAAAATTCAAGCAACACCTTTTAGTGAGGGTTTTGGCAAACCTGCCTGCGGTAGGCAGGTACCGGTTGGATTGATAATAAAATCCTATCGGTATTAAAAAATATATTTGCTGTTTTAAAACATTTTAAATGCCTGTTCGTCTTTTAAGTACAGAAAGACGATGCAATGACATTAGCCATAGACATGACTGCTGAGCGTAATAAAAATATTACCAACACCTTTAAATCATTGAGCAAACGGCTGTTTGGGTTTATCCAGCAAAGGGTATCCAGTACAGAAGATGCCGAAGATATATTGCAGGATGTATTTTACCAGTTTGCCGGTAACACCGAGCCTATCGAACAAGTTACAGGATGGCTTTATAAAGTGGCACGCAATAAGATAACAGATAACTACCGTAAACATAAACTTCCCCTTGCTGATGATGTTTTTACCGGTACAGAAGGGGTTGAAGATAATTTTGACTGGAAAGAGTTGTTATTGCCTTCAGATTCAAACCCGGAAACTGAATACCTGAGGAATATTTTTTGGGAAGCATTGCAGGCTGCACTGGATGAACTTCCTGTAGCCCAGCGGGAGGTTTTTATTAAACACGAGATCGAGGGTATACCTTTTATTGATATTGCTGCAGAGACAGGAGAACCTCTTGCCACACTGATCACACGTAAGAGATATGCGGTTTTGCATTTACGGGAACGGCTGGCTATTGTAAAAGATGAATTATTAAATTATTAAAACCATATTGTATGAATACAAGGAAACACAAAATTAAAAAAGGAGTACTATTCGTACCAATCTTTATCGGAGGTGTTTTCCTTTTCACCTGGCTGGTAATGCTGTTGTGGAATGCGATCCTGCCTGCAGTAACAGGCGTAAAATCCATTAGTTTTTTCCAGGCAATGGGTATACTGGCTTTAAGTAAGATATTATTTGGCTTTAATAAAGGGTGGGGCAGCAGCAGGCAGTACCAATGGAAGCACCGCATGGAAGAAAAGCTGAAAGATATGACACCCGAAGAGCGTGAAAAATTTAAAGCAGAATGGAGGAACCGCTGTGGGAGTCGCTGGAGAACCCCCTCTGCCCCCTGAAGGGGGAACTTTTTGCACTCTGCAACTTTAAAATAACTATAGTAATAAACCTGCCACTGTTTAAAATGATAACACCAAACAAAAAACTTAATGATTCTACAGTTCCTCCGCCAGCTGGCGGAGGCGAAGGGGGTATTGAGATTCTTGTTTTTAAAACCAATCTTTCCAACACAAAACATATCGGTAAAATAAAGTCATCCTTAAATCTGCATCCCTATATCAAAGAATGGAATGTAGACCTGCATGACCGGGATAATATCCTGCGTGTAGTTTCAGAAAATATTGTAGCCCAAGAAGTAGAACAGATAATTGTTAATGCGGGATATTTTTGTGAAGAATTATATTGATCAGTCCCTATTAATAAAAAAGAACTCCCGCCAATTATCACGCGGGAGTTCTTTGCAGTTAAACGATATATTATTTTTTAACTGGGTAATGTTGAATTTTTTCATCAAGCTCTACAATCTTTCCATTCACAATTTTGGCATCATCAATTATCGCCAATGAATCAGTTTTGCCCTTTTTGTCTGTCCATATTTGCCTGTACCATAGCGTAACATACTCTGATTTTTTATCTTTTGAGATAACAGACTCCCAGTCACTCATCTTTATGGTCATGTTGGTATAATTAGCTCTTTCATTTGTAAAGAATTTTCTCAGACTATCTTTACTCAGTTTTGCATGAAAATAATCTAACCGTATATCAACATTATCTGCAAATCCAGCCATAGTTGCATCCATATCACCTGTTTCAAAACCCTTTAAGCTATTCATAACAGTTACTACATGCTGTTGGTCGCCTGGTTGCCAATCCTTGTAGGGTTCAACAGATGTGTAAGGATAAACAATATCGCGGGATGTAGTTGAAACCGTTTTTGTTGAATCGGTAGACGTTGCTGAAGTGTTGTCAGTCTTGTCGTTGCAGCTAATGATAAATAATCCCAGTAAAGGAATAAAAAACAATTTTCTCATTGAATTAAGTTTTAGGTTAAATAATAAAATATATCATTGTTGATGGTTTTCATGGGATAAAGATAAATATGAAAGATTATAACGGCTAGTTGTGGTAAGATAGAAACATAATTGTTATTTTGCAAGTATAAATAAAAATACCAGAGCAGCAGATCAGGCAATTGACTGGTCTATAGATTAAATTATTCACTTACCTATCTAACTTAAATATTAAAAATGAAAATTATCTGTTTACAATTAGCTTTAGTGTTACTAAGTTTTTGCGGCTATGCCCAATCAACTAATTCCGCAACATATGATGACCTTATGGCCAGGTCAAGAAAGGCCAGGACAACTGCTATTATTATGGTGTCAACAGGACCCGTAATTGCCGTTGGTGGAATTGGGACGCTTATCTATGGTATTATACAAAATGAGAATGGTGATTTTAATTATTACGTTGATGCCAATGGTAACTATATACAGGGGCCACAAAGAAAATATACTACCGAAATTGTAGTAGGAGCCGTAGCTACAGTAGTTGGGTTGGGTGTTGCGCTCGGAAGCATTGCATTCACAAATAAAGCCAATGAATTAAAAAGTGAAGCCAAAAAAATGAAATTAAAAACTTCTGTGGACCGTTTTAATATTCCCGGGCTGCAAACGAATTTCACTAATACAAGAATAACCCAGTATAAGCTTTCATTGGTAATTCCTTTAGGCAGCTAATCTTGTAAGCTGTTACATATTTCTCCTGTACTGCCCGCCAACTGCATATAGTGCATTGGTGATCTGTCCAAGGGAACAATACTTTACTGTTTCCATTAATTCGGCAAATAGGTTCTCATTGTTAACGGCAGCCTGTTGCAGCTTCTTAAGCATAGCTGCGCTTTTAGCTTCATGCCTTTTATGAAAAGCCTGCAATGTATTTATCTGGAATTCTTTTTCTTCCGTTGTAGAACGGATAACTTCTGTTGGTAAAATGGTTGGACTGCCTTTTTTATTCAAAAATGTATTTACCCCTACAATAGGATATTCGCCGGTATGTTTCAATGTTTCGTAATACAAACTTTCTTCCTGTATCTTATTTCGCTGGTACATACGTTCCATCGCACCTAACACACCGCCTCTTTCTGTTAAACGATGGAATTCTGCCATCACGGCTTCTTCCACAATATCTGTAAGTTCTTCAATTAAGAATGCGCCCTGGTTAGGGTTCTCATTCTTGGCTGTACCAAGTTCCCGGTTGATGATGAGTTGTATGGCCATTGCCCGCCGCACACTTTCCTCGGTAGGTGTAGTTATGGCCTCATCATAGGCGTTAGTATGTAAAGAATTACAATTATCATAGATGGCATACAGTGCCTGCAAGGTTGTGCGGATATCGTTAAAGTCAATTTCCTGTGCATGCAATGAGCGGCCCGAGGTCTGGATATGATATTTTAATTTTTGAGAGCGGCTGTTGGCTTTGTACTTATTCTTCATGGCCTTTGCCCAGATGCGGCGGGCAACACGGCCTATTACACTGTACTCCGGATCCATACCATTGCTGAAGAAGAAAGAAAGGTTTGGTGCGAAATCATCAATGCTCATACCGCGGCTTAAATAATACTCTACATAAGTAAACCCATTAGCCAATGTAAAGGCAAGCTGGGTGATGGGGTTTGCCCCTGCTTCTGCAATATGATATCCACTGATACTTACGCTGTAAAAATTCTGGACACTGTTCTTAATAAAATACTCCTGCACATCACCCATTAACTTCAAGGCAAACTCTGTAGAAAATATACAGGTATTCTGTGCCTGGTCTTCTTTTAATATATCTGCCTGTACAGTACCCCGTACCGTTGAAAGGGCCTTAGCTTTAATGATTTCATATACAGCTGCCGGCAAAACATCTTGTCCACTTAAACCTAAAAGCCGCAGCCCTAAACCATCATTACCCTGTGGTAATACGGCCCCCTCCAAACCTGCCTGTCCGGCAGGCAGGCCTCCCCCCGTAGGGGAGGCTTCAAACCCTGCAGATTTTGGCAGGTTTGAATGATGCACAGGTTTTCCATCTGTACCTATGTATTTAGGCAGATTTTCAATATCAAATTTTGTCTCAATGATCTTATTTACTTCTTCTCTTAAATTATTTTCGAAGATATATTTTTCGCATTGCTGGTCAATTGCTGCATTCATAAAAAATGCCAGGACCATGGGGGCAGGGCCATTGATGGTCATGCTCACTGAAGTTTTAGGATCGCAAAGATCAAAACCGCTGTATAATTTTTTGGCATCATCAACAGTTGCAATGCTAACCCCACTGTTACCAACTTTGCCATAAATATCTGGGCGGTAATCAGGATCTTCGCCATACAAGGTTACACTGTCAAATGCAGTGCTGAGCCGCTTTGCGGGCTGGCCTATACTTACATAATGAAAACGCCTGTTTGTTCTTTCAGGCCCGCCTTCTCCGGCAAACATCCTTGTTGGATCCTCACCTTCCCTTTTTAAGGGGAATACACCTGCGGTGAAAGGAAATTCACCCGGAACATTTTCCTGTAACTGCCATTTTAAAATATCACCCCAGTCTTTATATTTTGGCAGAATGACTTTAGAGAGTACGGTGCCTGATAAACTTTTATACTTAAGGGGTTGCTTAATTACTTTATCCCTTACTTTAAATTCATAAAACTCTTTCTGATAACGTTCTACAACATCCGGCCAGGATTGAATTAATTTTTTGCATTCGGGATGTAAGGCCGCTTCTAATTCTCCTCCTACAGTCACTACTTTAGACTCAAATTCTTCACCTAGCTGTTCCTTAACTAAAGTTAGCGTACCATTTAATTGATACAGTTTTGTTGCAATAGTGGATTGCTCCAGAACCCAGCTATCATAAGCTGAAACAGTTTCTGCAATCTCTGCCAGGTACCTTACCCTTTTTGGAGGTATGATGGTTGATTGACTGAAAGTTTCTTTTGTATGTGCATGATGTTCGATATCCCCTGAAAATTTTACATCACATTTCTCAGCAACTTTCTCCATTAACCTCTCAAACAGCTCATTCACCCCTGCATCATTGAATTGTGCAGCTATAGTACCAATGATGGGCAGTTCTTCATCTTTGGCCGAGAATAAAGTATGGTTGCGCTTGTACTGCTTGCGTACATCATGCAGTGCATCCAGCGCGCCGGCTTTATCAAATTTATTTACACAAACCAGATCGGCATAATCAAGCATATTGATCTTTTCAAGCTGCGATGCTGCACCATATTCGGGTGTCATCACGTACATGCTGATATCTACATAATCTAAAATAGAAGCATCGCTTTGTCCAACGCCGGCACTTTCCAATATTATAAAATCATAATTGGCAGCTTTGCAGATGTCAATGGCTTCCTGTACATATGCACTCAGTGCTTTATCGCTTTCTCTTGTTGCCAGGCTGCGCATGTAAGCCCTTGGAGAAGAAATTGAATTCATTCTTATACGGTCACCCAATAAAGCTCCTCCTGTTTTTTTCTTGGAGGGATCCACAGAAATTACTGCAATGGTCTTATCGTCATAGGCATTCAAAAAACGCCGAACTATTTCGTCTGTAACAGAAGATTTTCCTGCACCACCTGTTCCGGTTATTCCGAGAACAGGAACAGCCCCCCCACCCCCCAAGGGGGGATTTTTTACAGAAAAAATTTTTGAAGAACTTTCTTTTAATTCTGCAATAAGTAAACTAAAATCCTCGCCATTTTCTGCAAGTGTAATGGCTCTGGCAATTTTCTTAATATCCCTCATTTCACCTAATGCAAAATTCCCATTTTCGTGAGCTCCTGCCATAATAATCCCCCCTTGGGGGGTGGGGCGGCTGCATTGCTTCACCACATCTTCGATCATCCCTTCCAGCCCCATATGCCTTCCATCATCGGGGCTATAGATACGGGTTATCCCGTAATCGTGTAGTTCTTTTATTTCTGATGGCAGAATGGTTCCACCACCACCACCAAATATCTTTATGTGCCCACAGCCATTTTCATTCAGCAGGTCCTTCATGTATTTAAAGAATTCAACATGGCCACCCTGGTAGCTGGTTATAGCAATGCCCTGCACATCTTCCTCAATGGCACATTCAACGATTTCGGCCACACTGCGGTTATGTCCAAGGTGAATGATCTCAGCGCCTTTGGCCTGCATGATGCGGCGCATGATATTAATAGCAGCATCGTGCCCATCAAACAAGGCAGCGGCCGTTACGATACGTACTTTATTCTGAAGTGTGAATGACATAAGGATTCAGCAATTATTTTTTTGCTTTGCACACAGGTCAAAGCAATTTCAATCGATTTGTAAAAATACTGATTAATGATTGGAAAAAATAATAACCGAAGAAAGGACTATGGGCGGTTTTTATTAAACAAAGCACCAATATCAACCCATGTTCCTGCCGAGAAATTCATGAACCGGTAATCAACATATCTGCGGGCAACGAGGAAGGACAGGCCTGCCTGCAGTTCTATCCTTAGTCCTGGTACATTCTTAAAACCAAAGCTGCCAATATATGCCGGCTCAATAAAAAGTTTTGCACGGGTTGAGAGGAAATCCAGGTTATAATTATCTAATTCGTTGGCATCATAACTTGTTTTTATACCCCCGTAACTGATGATACTACCCCTGATAGAAACAGCATTTGTAAAACTGCCCTTAGACCTGAAAAGAAATGCAGGCTGCAGGTAAACCTTAGTAATATTTGCCTGGTGGTAATTAAAGCCAAACCTGTCATTATCGGTAAAGCTGAATTTTCCAATACCAGCACCTGCAAAAAACTGGAAGAAAGCTGTTTTACGATCATTCATGGGCATATAATATCCTATCCCGATCTCGGTAAGGTTTCTTTGATACCTTATTGTTGCGCTATCGGGCCCACCTTCAGATTTTTCCCGGCGGTAAAAATTGCTTGCCTGTATAGCCCAATTATCCGACAGGGCAATTGCTCCATGCAGGTCGAAACCCCTTGTGCGGTTATCTATCGGCTCATCATTTATGCTTTCTTCTCCGGTAAGGTTGGTAGAATATACCGCACCGAGTTTGCTATCTCCCTTTTTCGTTAGCACAGGTACATTGTGGGCCGATGGGCTATAAATATAGCGGGGTGAGGTACAGGAAGCAGCAAAAAAATATTATAGAAATCGATACTAAGGTTAACAGATCTTTTTTCATAGTTTTTTTCTTTAACTCGCAGTCACCATTAAGATATGATTGAAAGCTGAATTGCTGCAAGGCAAAAAATAAAAAACGCCCGCAAGTAAAAACCAGCAACTTTTTTTTAATCGCGTTATGAATCAAAAACTTTTGTAACGGTTATTCATCCAGCCAACCGGCGTTCATATTGCTTACCCATTTTTCTTATCTTAATTAATTGTATAAGCAGGTAAATTAATGTACCCCATACACCAACCATAATTCCCAGTGCAATAATAATTAACCAGGCAGGGGCCCTGTTACCGGTTGACCAGAGTGTACGGTGCCAGAAATTTTTTTCTTCTTTTGCCTGTATGCCCCAGGGAGCTGCTGTTTCCACTGCTAGGTTCCCATAGGTATCATTATCTTCTACGCTGGCTACTAAAATAAGTTTTCCCTTTGCATCGCCAGGCATAGAATCTTTTGTAAACTCTGCAACCGCAATTCCTGTAGAATCGGAAGTGTAAGATTCTGCATCACCTACTGTTAAATTACCCAGTAATCTTTTTATTCTCATCTTCATTTCTATTTCGGGAACCATAACCCATTCATCGCCCTGTTTTTCTTTTAACCACGCTGATACTGATCTAACGCCATCTTCTGAAATGGTATCCATACCGATGATCGCTTTCTTTACCGCTATCTCTGCATTCAATGCTTCTTCCTTACCCGCAGGCACAGATTCTGCTACAATGGTAAAGGTATCCAGTGAATCCCAGGCTAATTTTATAGCAGCCGGGAATCCAACTCTTCCTTCGCCTTTTGATGATGTAGTAACTTTTCCCAATAAATTATTTGCTTCTACCTTGGTAATATAAACATTAACCGTAACACCTGCCAGTGGTTCAAATTTTCTGCCTGTTTTATTTTGTGTTATTACTTTTATGTATGGCATTTTATTCTCAGGAAGAAAATATTTTATATTCAACATAGGTACCGGCGCTTCTTTTTCCTGTGCATACAACTCTTCTATAAATATGCCTGCAAAAAAAATAAGTAAGAAAAATATTTTATGATGGCAGTTCGCTTTCATGATCGGTTATAGTTTTATAAATTGAAATAACAGGAAAGAGCCGGGCCATAATGGTGATGATAAGCAATACCCCGGCAAGAGATCCTGCAGTAATTGCCCATTCTTCCCAACTTGGAAAATAGTGGTTGTACCTTTCAGGCGCATCGTATTTTGGCAGGAATGGGTGAAGCATTGTAGGTGTTACTATCAGGTAACGTTTAAACCAGGCGCCCACCACCACCATTACACCGGCAATAAACATGGGTAAGGGCCTTCTTCCTTTTTTAAAAATTACAATTAAGATAGGTATGACCATGCCTACCAAAATGGCAAACCAAAACATTGGTGCAAATTCACCTGTAAACAAACCTGACAAATGTGCTTCTTCTTCTTTTTTCATTTTAAAAGCAGGAACCAGGTATTCATTTACATTAAAATATAAATACAACAGGGAAAGCATTACCAGTATCTTTCCCATCTTATCAAAATGCCTGTTCGTAATATAATGTTCCAGCTTGTACACCTTTCTAAAAACATACATGGCAACTACTACCCCTCCTGCACCTACCAAAAATGCACCGGAAACAAAGTATGCACCAAAGTTTGTACTATCCCAGCCGGGCCTGTATGTGGTTGCAAACAACCAGGCAGTAACAGTATGGATACAAAATGCAACGGGTATAATTACAACGCAGAGGATGGTAATTACCCTGTCTCTTATTTTTTCCTGGTCATTTGTTCCTTTCCAGAATGAGCCAAGCCAACTGTACAATTTTGTAAAAGGTTTTGCCAGCTTTTGTTTTGCATTGATCATGATCCTGATATCGGGCAGCAGGGTTATATACAAAAGAAAAAGGCTGATGCAGAAATAAGTGCTTATCACGATTACATCCCACATAATGGGAGATTGAATACGGCCATGCGTAAACAGGTAAAATAATCTTTCGGGGCGGCCCATATCAACAATAATGATAAGTGATGCAAATATAATTGCAGATACTGCTATCATTTCGGAGATACGGGTAAGCGGTGTACGCCAGGGCACATTGGCAAGCCTGAATATTGCTGTAATTAATGAACCCACCAGGCTAATGGCAACAAAGAAAACGAAGTTAGAAATATAAATACCCCAGGATACATAATCGCCCATATTGGTTACCACCAGGCCTTTTTGTAATTGGCGGATGTAAGCAAATAGGCCTACAGCACAAATAACAAGTAAGATGCCTGTCCATATCATTCCACGGCGGCCAAACTTTTGGGGTAGCAGATCTGCTGTAATTTTTTCGGGAGAGAATTTTTTTAGCTTTTCCACGATAATAATTTATGATTTTGTTTTGGCTGGCTCTTCTTTTTCGAGCCCGTCTTCAAATTTAAAATTCCGGTTTACAGGAGGCAGGTAATACACACTGGGTTTTGTGCCCAGGTCTTCCATCAGGCGGTAACCTGCTTTATCTTTAATCAGGTCACTAAAGCGGAAAGTTTCGGCCCCGTTGGTTACAGCGTCTTCAATCATATCACCAAACATAAATACGCCATTAGGGCAGGCCGTAACACAATGGGGTAAAAGCCCTTTTCTTGTCATATCCGGGCAAAAATCGCATTTACCAACAGTTCCTTTTTTTTGAGGAACACTGGTTTCTGCATCATACTTCATTGCCGCAATCTCTGCAGGCAATTCAGGTTCACCCCAGTTAAAAACCCTGGTAGAATAAGGACATGCGGCCATGCAGAACCGGCAGCCTACACATCGGTCACTATCTATCAATACAATGCCATCCTGGCGTTTAAATGTTGCGTCCACCGGACAAACCTTTACACAGGGTGGCTCATCGCAATGCATACAGATAGTGGGCTGCCAATAAGGTGCTGTGCTCTCTGCATCCTGCATGGGATATATCTTTACAAAGTTTTGTGCTTCTTCTATATGATGACAATGATTACAGGATGCCTGGCAGGCTTTTACATTTTTACACCTTGACAGATCGATCACCATTACAAATTTTTTGCCCGGTATGCCCTGCCTGGCCTCAGTATTACTTACAGGAGGGATATGCGGTACCGGCTTTAAAAAAGCTTTATCTACTTCTATAATTTCTCCATCAATTGAAAGCAGTCTTACTTTCTCCCCGGAAGCAGCAATATTATCCTCCGGCATAAAAGGAGATTTTTCTGAATTACAGGCCACTGCTGCCGTGGTTAATAAACCTGCAGCAATAAACGCTCTTCGTGATTTTTGATGATCCATTTTAAATTGATTATAGCTGTGATTATTTTTTTATCCAGGTTTGTAATTCACCGTTAGTTATTTTTTTATTTTTAGATGGCAGTGCAGCAATATCTACCTCCACAAGCTTACCATCCTGGCCCAGCATTTTTACCGTTCTTTTTTTTGGAGCAGCTGGCGAAATAAATTTAACCGCAGCCAGTAACGCTGCAGAAGAAATACCCCAGCTAATGAATTTTCTTCGGGTTTGATTTTTTTCGGGAGATGCCATAAAAATTTGTTTTGATTTTTTGTAAAGACAAGGTAGCAGGTACGATATTGTTTTTTACTGACTTAAATCATTGTGCAGCGTGAACCATATCATTTTAGTTTTTTGTAAGAAGGTTTGACATCTCGCAAAAAAAACTCCGGCCTAGCCGGAATTTTTTTTTGAATTTAGGATATTACACCATCCATGTAACTATTTTTTCATAGTTCTCATAAAATGTACCAGGCTCCACCTGTCATCAGCATCAGGTATCTTCTTGTTAAAGCTTGGCATATCATCCCGGCCCTTGGTTGTTCTGTAAAATAATGTACCATCAGTTTCATTTTGCACTTCTGCTTTTGAAAAATCACCGGGGTCAGTTTTCAGCTGGCCAGCTTTTGAGCCATCACCCAATCCTTTTGCCCCATGGCAGGATTTGCAATGTGTATTCCACAAGGCCTTACCTGCTGCAATTGATGAGGCATCAGCGGCAACCGGGTTCTTCATTTTTTTATCTTTATCGGGCACAGGCCATGGTTTCCTTTCCTGGCTAATGGTAAAAC
Organism: Ferruginibacter sp.; assembly: GCA_046596255.1. GTDB lineage: Bacteria > Bacteroidota > Bacteroidia > Chitinophagales > Chitinophagaceae > Ferruginibacter. Next base: position 21,390 of record JBKJMZ010000078.1, read on the forward strand.
TTATACTCATTAATCCAAAAGCAATAACCAGTATAAATAGTAACTTTTTCATAATGTGGGTTTTTAAAAATAGTAACGTAATTCACTTCTTTTAATCATGAGCAAGATAGCTGTACATAATATTTTATAAAATGATGGTAATGCGTACAGGGCATGATCCTAATCATAGCGTACCGATAAAGGAAGGGCGCCGTTTATTTTAAATAAAAGGATATATCCGTTTCCAGATTCGTCATATCTGCCAGTAACGGATCCTTTTGCCTGTTGAAAACAATTAGCCCATAAGGATCATTTTTTGTATCCAGATCTAAACATACACTGCTGCCATTGTTTTTTTTAAAAAGAAGAAAGCGGTATTTTTTTGCATGGGTTATTAATAACCCAGGCCAGTTCTTTTTTATGGTGCCGGCTGCATTACGCATCTGGTAAAAATATTCATGCATCAATCCGTTGTACGTCATAGTATCTGTTTCAGCTTTAATTTTTTGCAACTGAACTGAATCGGGATAATAAAATACGGCAGCAGAAAAATCGATCAACAAAGTATCCTGAAAAGTAGCTGGTGGTTTTATGGATTGCCTTTTATTTTTTTTCGCTGTTGGCAAAGGCGCTTTGCTCTCAGTAACATTATCGTTACAGGATATAAGCAACAAAAGCAGGCATATCAGCTGTAAGGCAATCTTATAAAAAGTACAGGTCATAACAATTGTATAGGAACTTATAAATTTAATGAAAAGACCCTGAAAATAATTCCAGGGCCGTCTTGTTCTAAGCATCTGCGATCAACTCATTTACATTTTTAATAATTCCACAACCTTGTAATGTTAAAGCCAATCACAAAATTTCCACCTTTTATTTTGGTGCCATTATCTGTATAGCCAAAGGGGCTGTTCCTATTATAAAGATTATTCTGTTGCGGAATAAGATCATAATAATTACCCAGGAATAATTGAAAAGAGTGGCTGCTTGTATTCATCTCAACACCAAATGAAAAATTTGGATTAGGATTATTGGTAGCATGCCTTGTAAGTGGCTGGTCATAATTGATCATTACAGAGGTTACATTGGTAACCTTATACCTGGCAGATAAAGCAATGGCAAAGTGATCAAATTTCATTTCCTTAAATGTAGCAGTACCAGTACTGTCATTTTTGGTATAATAGCCGTTCACTGCATTTTGGTGAGAGAGGCTTGGTGCAACCTGCACTGAAAATTTTTCTGTTACTTTCCGGGCAATGATCAATTGGTGAAAGAATGACATACGCTGGGATCTGTATTTAAAAATACTATTGTCCGCATCTTTCCGGCTATCGTAAGCCAGGTTTGCATAATAGCTCACACTCACCGGGTATTTACGTGGGGTTTGTGTAATGATGGAATACTTTGCACTTGCATCCCACATCATATTACGCTTGGTAATTCCTATGCCTACATTTAATTTATTGATGGGAGAATAACTTACTCCAAGGCGAATGTTTGATGGTGCAAAAAAGCCCCAGAAATCTTCGTAGCCTTTTTTAACGGTTCCAAACCTGTGCATGATATCCATTTCCAGAGTACCTTTTATGGGCACCATTACGGTTTGATTATCTATTATCCAAACACTCTGGAAAGTGTTTTTTACAGGTTTTACTTTTGGTTTGGCTGGCGTTTCAGTTACTACCTCAACAGAATCCTGTGCTTTGGCAGATGTAACTGATAAGGCCAGAAAACAGATCATATACAGCCCTAACCTGAAAAAGCAGTTCGGTTTATTTATTATTAGTTTCATTTTCTTATTTTTTTAAGATCACTTAATTATTAGGTGCTCCGTTCCTTATCCAGTCATAAACTTTTTGCCTGTCGGCTGCAGCAGGGATATACTCTTTCATGTCGGAATTTATCTTTTTGTATAAAATACTTTCTTTAGGAACGAGTATATTAACAAAGCCTCCATTTATGATCTGCAGGTAGGAGTCTGCAGTTTTCAAATAGGGCTTATATGCTCCCGAAACATGGCAGCCTGACAAGGCACACTTTGAGTCGAAGATTGGAGCTAAATCAGTTTTGTAACTCACGGCTTGTGGTGGCCCATCCGGATCAACCGCTACGTTTGGCAGGATAACATCTTTATAACAGCTTATTAAACCAAAGCCCATTATAAAAACAAGACCTGTGTATATTATTATTCGTTTCATTGTAATACTATTTAAGATTACTTATTGTTGAAATTCATGTTACACTCTATATCAATTTTATCGGCAATGCTGGTACTGGTAATACCAAAATCACGGCAGTTAAACTGAAATCTTAATTGCAGTCCAAACACATCATAAGTACCATTTACGTTGGCCTTAGGAACATATTTTAAACGCCCGGTTAATGATTTTGTGAGTGGTGCAGTTAACTTTCCCTGCCACGTTAAATTGAGCTTTACAATGTAATCTGCACTTAAGGGATCAAATGTTACTTCTGTAGTGGTGATCTTGGCAAGGTTTGTTACAGTAAGGTTTTGAGTACCCGGAACTATTGCAGTAGTACCCAGTCCAGATATATTACAACCTGCATCCCTACCGGGCTCACCTGTATTTGAATGGTTCATTTGAACATAGCCATTGAGATAAATTTTTGCAGGCTCATTTTCGTAAAATGCCCATGAACTATCCTTTAAAGGTTGGCCTGTTGTTACATAACTAATCATTTTGGCAGAGGTTACATCATGCATTCCAAACTGGTTGAAGCGGCCGGTAAGCAATCCTGCTGCGGCTACATAATTAGTTGACCATAATACACTGGAGTGAGATTTATCCATCTTCCACTCACTGGCGTTTCCTGCTGTCATGTTACCAGGCAGGTGAACATTGGTACCCCTGGTTATGGTTACGCTTGTAGAGGCAGGAGGTGGAGGGAATGAGTTATCATGTGTACAACTTACCACATAACCCAGCCCGCTAACCAGGACAACTAAAATTAATTGAAGATTATTTTTTAACTGTTTCATAAAAAGTATTATTTTGTAAATAATTTAAAATCGCAGTGTAAAAATATTTCTGATACAGTAGTTTTTTTGTGACTGTAATCAATAACAATCATGAGATACATCATGAAAAGAAGGAATGTAATAACAGTATTGTATGTTTTAAAGTAAGTGGGAATATGAAGAAGAAAACCGGCATTTACCTGTTCAGTGTAGATTTTCAGCCTCCCCATGTTTTTTTAATACGCTGAATATGCTGACAAATAGAATACAAATAAAAAGTGCTGCAAAATTTAGAGCTATACTGTAAGTATAAATATTCATATCGTTTTTCAAAAGATCTCTATCGGCAGTTTGTACAATATTCATATAAAGATCTCTTACTAAAAAAAAGAAAAAGACCAGGCTATGCAATAAACTATAAATTGGTTTTTTGGAAAGGAAAGGAATAAAGAATAATACTGCCGATAAGCCCCACGCCTGTAACCACGTATTAAGAACAACAGATTGTATATGAGCAGTACTATAATCCGGGTAGAGATTTTTTAACTGCAAGCCCAGGTATAATAACCCCATCATTGCATAAGCATATGGCACCAATTTATGGATATTATACCCCGAAGTATTTTTAATGAAAGGTTTTGAAGCAATTGCCTGTACAAGCACATACAGCAAAGGATAGCCGGAAAAAAAGATCATCAGCTCCATTAACTGCAGGTAACTAAATAGATTATTTTCCATCATAAAATATTATTGCATGCGAAAAGTCAACGCTGCAAATTCCTCCACGCTTAAAGCCTCGGCCCGCTTTAAAAATATGGCATCCTGCAATACTTCTGCAGGAAATAAACTTTTAACTGCATTACGCATAGTTTTGCGGCGCTGGTTAAAAGCAGTTTTTACCAAAACCCAAAATGCCCTTTCGCTTTTATAATTTACTGTATTTGCTTTTCTCTTCAGCCTGATCACACCGCTCTGCACTTTCGGTGGCGGGTCAAAGCATTCGTTACCCACATCAAACAAATATTCCACTTCGTAATAAGCCTGCATCAATACACTCAGTACACCATACACCTTGCTGCCTTCTTTAGACGCTGCCCTTGCTGCCACTTCTTTCTGAAACATGCCAATGATACAGGGCACATCATCCTTCCATTCCAGTATCTTAAATAATATCTGCGTGGAAATATTGTAAGGGAAATTACCAATGACCGTAAAAGGCTCATCAAAGGGTTTATCCATATCCAGGAAACTCTGGTGGATGATCTTTTCTTTTAACTCCGGGTATTTTTGTGAGAGATAAATCACTTTTTCTTCATCCAGCTCTACTGCTTTAAAATTAATACCGGGCAGTTTTATCAGGTGTTTGGTCAATGCCCCAGCACCGGGGCCAACTTCCAACAAGTTCGTACAAACATCCTGCTGCAAAACTTCAATGATCCGTTTTATAACAGTTTCATCTTTTAAAAAATGCTGCCCCAGTGATTTTTTATGTGTGTACATAGCTGCAAATGTAACTTAAAAAAAAGCCCCTTCGTTTGGAAGGAGCTTTCGATCAAAAATAAGTAACCCTTTAATTATTTATAATAAAAGGCTTAACTGTGGTGATTTCATTCACCACTATTTTAAGTTGATAACCGGCATTGCTGAGCCTGTTAAGGTTATTAAGCTGGATATAATTGAATCCCCTGTAAACCTTCTGTGTAGTAACCAAAACGATCCTTCCGCCATTATCTATTATACACATTATTGCGTCTGTATCTTTTTCAGTATATAATTTTACCGTCATGAAATGCCGGGCCGGGTTTGGTGCAAGTGTTATTACTGTCTTTTCTGAATTCTTTCTCACCACCAGGATATTACTGTATTTGATAGCCCCATCCTTACCAATTACTTTTAAGCGGTAATAAATAATATCGTTGTTCACATTGCTTATATCATCATTAGCCAAAAAGCTTTGTGATACCTGGAGCTGAACAGGCTGGGTAATTGTAGCAATTTTTATAAAATCAATATTATTGATACTCCTTTCAATTTCAAACCTGACAACTTCTTTTTCTGCGATGATCGTCCATTTCAGTAAAACATTATTATTCGAGTGTAGCCCGGTAAAGCTTAAGAAATTAACAGGCAGCACAAACCCTACAAAGCGCCAGTCCCTGTCTGTTTGGGTAATATATGTTCTTTGCACGGTTGTTCTGGAGCCCGGTGCGGCATCACCTGTGAATGACCCTGCATTGCCCATCATGTAAGAAGTGCCCTTGATATTAGTTACCGAATTCAGAGAATCAAAACGGTTATCCAGTCCATCAACATCAGTATCCAAACCAGTCAACGTAACATTATCATCAGGTGAGCCATTCAGGTTAAAATCATTTCCCTCATAAATATCACCAAGGCCATCTGCATCCGTATCCAGGTCCCTGTAATCTGGTGTAATATCACCATCATGGTTATAAACAAATATACCTGCACCGCCAAACCCTGCTACATTATCGTAGGTATTTACCAAGCCATCACCATCGGTATCTGTAATACCGGGTAATAAATAACCTGCTGTTGACTGTCCTTCTATATTATCAGGTATTCCATCATCATCAGCATCTATATCAAGGTAATCATGAGCTCCTGAAGCATCGGTATTCCTGAGGTTTAATGCAGGCATAGCAGATACTGTGGTTGACCAGCCATTTGTACCTATAATTCCATCTATGATACCATTAAGATCAGCATCGGGTAAACCGGACTCAATTACATCAACAATACCATCGCCATCACTATCCATATCATAAGCATTGGGCCTAAGGTCCCTGTCCTTGTTCTTATTGGGATAGCTGTCTGCCCTTCCATCTGCATTTATATCGGCACCTGTTTGTAATAATGCTGTTGCATTAATATAAGAGTCATGCAATCCATCACTGTTGGCATCAACAAAACCATCTATGATGGCATTGTTATTGGCATCGGTGCCCAGCACTTCTATTACATCAGGTATGCCATCATTATCACTATCGAGGTCGAGGAAATTAGGCATCACATCAAGGTCGAGGTTTGGCAATCCCAATCCAAGGCCGGTGTTACTTGCACCTGATAAAGGATTAAGGTTTACGTCAACATTATCTGACAGACCATCTCCGTCAATATCAGCATAATTATCAATTACGCCATTGCCTCCTTCATCCACACCATAGGCTTCAGCTACATCGGTTATACCATCGTTATCACTATCCAGGTCAAGCATATTTATTATTCCGTCAAGATCTTTATCAAACCTATCATCAATGCCATCGGAATTTACATCAACCCTACCTGGAAAATCAGTATCCAGGTAATTAAGCACAGCATCATTATCAATATCTCCATCAGCCTGGTAATTATCATTTACATAATCATTATTGTAATCAACATAACCCGCTGTTAAAGGATCGTATGCATTGATGATGCCATTAGCCGGCACATCTAAAAATGCTGCAGCCATATTACTCTCCACAAAATCGGGAATACCATCATTGTCTTTATCAATATCGCAAAGGATGTTCACAGTTACGGCTACGCATGTTGTTGTGTTACAATCTCCCTCGCCTCTTACATAATAGGTAGTAGTTACGGATGGAGTAACCGTTAAGCTTGCACCTGTACCTACCAAAGTACTTCCGCAGCTGCCCGTATACCATCGCCACACTGCGTTGGTACCTAATGACCCGCCTGTAATACCTAAGTTTACAGAAATGCCCGGGCAAATATTATTCTTATTTCTTGTTGCAGATGTTGGCACTGATGATAGTGATAAGCCAACCAATCTCACTCCGGGCGAAATATATTGGCAGGCAGCATTGCCTATATTACCCTGTGCTGCAACTATTACCCTGAAATACCTGCCGGTATCAATTGCAAGTACCGGATTGATAGTATAATTGGCTGCTGTGGCGCCAGGAATATTAGTCCATGGCCCTGTACCCGGGGATGGTGACCATTGCCATTGATAATCTTTTGCGCCAGGTATCACCGTAGAATCGGACAATGAAGATGTAAAAGTTACAGATGCACCAAGGCAGGTGCCGCCCGGATTATTCAGGCTTACTGTTGGCACCGGATCACAAATGCCATACCTGATATCGTCCAGGGCAATATCATTTCCACAACCACCAGGTGCAGCATTTAATATTTCGATAATTACATCGGTATAGCCGGATGGCATTACCCATTTCATGCCGTGCAACTGCCATGAGGTTAATTTTATAGTATCGGAAGTATATTGAGTTATTACCAAGCCAGTAACACGGTCTCTTATCCTGAGTAATACCCTTGGATATTTAAATCCTCCTAATCCATCGCAAATTGTTTGATAGCTGGTATTACCTATAAAAGCAGCCCAGAAAGAAACCGAGTATTGCTGGTTTGAACAACCTACCGGAACTGTATCCCGATACATAATATTAGCAGAAGCATCTGCATTTACCAGGAGCATTCTTCCATTTACACCTCCGGTATGATCTGTAAGACTTATCCAGTTTGAAGGATCACCGTTGCTTGCATTATTGGTAACAGTGTACCTGTTTACCGGCAAAGGCGCAGTTGCAGTTCCGATATAGGTGCTGCTGGCAGATGGCACAGCAGCAGAAGGTGGAATATTATTGTTTAAACCTGTGCCACTGCCAAAATCCTGGAAATATATTATTGTATTCAACACTGCACATGGTGGCGTGGTTGGCTGTAATAATATAACAAATGGTGTGGGTTGGCCTTCCCCTGTATCATCGGTTTTATCATTCTGGTTCAGGTCGGGATTAGAGCCATTGGTTGATGAATCTCTTAATGCAACATTTTTAAATCCATTAGCAGTGGCTATAGCACTATTGTTGTAAACAACTCCACTTGAGAGATTGGAGAACCTGCAGGCAATACGGATGGTAAAATTATTGTTGGCTACGGGATAACAGGGAACTGTTTGCCCCGCTGCCAATAAGTTGATGTTGGAATTACCATTAAATGCCGCGTTAAGTGTAACACCCGCCGGATTAGTGGTGAGCGTGGCTGTTACATTGGAAAGATTAGCAGCCCCGTTCACTGCAGTAAGATTATCGGTGACCTGTACGTTTGTTAAACCCACATTTCCATAATTACGGGTATACACTTCATACACAATATCATACTGCCCGGGTGTGCCTGTGTATGTTGCAGAAATTAATTTTTTAGATGGTCCGATACCTGAATTGATCTGTGTCATATCAGTAGCATAAATCCCCTTTGCAGAGGCGTAGGTATATGTTATATCTGCTGGATCACCCGTAATTGGGTCAATCTTTTTAAAAACGCAACCAGCACCAGGGCTATAGGATGCTATAAGATCACCACTACCAAAAGCTAAGCCAGGTAAGCCGGTTTTTCCGGCAGGCAATATAACGGTATCTATATAAGTACATTTTATATGCTTGGTAGGCCCTCCTGCGCTACCGTAATCAGGTGTAAATAATTTATTGTTGAACACAAAATACATTTGCCCGCTGGATGTAAGTGTTATATCGCCGGTACCTACATTCCACAGTTGTTTACCGCCTGTAAGGTCTAAAGTATCGGGAATACCTACAGCACCGGTTGTAAAATTCACCTGGCGCAGCATAGCTTTATAAGGTGCAGGCCCAATAAATTCTAACTGCCAGGCCAGGCCGTTAGCATCAAAAGTTATACCCCCGATATCTGTATTAAAAGTGCGGAAGGTATCCAGGCCGGGAGCGGCAGGCATGGGGCAGGTTGTAGGATCCCATCGCCATATATAAGATTTATAGGGTGCAGGTATATTGTAATCCGTCCACACATAATAGATCATCTGGTCGGCAGGATTAAAAGCTATACTTGAGTTAAAGATGGTAAAAGGTTTATTAGCTGTAGAGTACCCTGAGAGCGGGGCAAAGTTTGTTCTTAGAACCGGCCTGCAGGCTGTGATGGGTGTAGATGAATTGGTTAAATTGGGAGAAGTGTAGTTTAAATAATAAAGAGAATCCACACCACCCGACTGGGCACAGTTATTTCTTCCTATACCCAAAGGATTGCTGAAAGTAGCAGGCTGCGCCAATGCATATTGTGCAATGAACAGTAAACTTAATAACGAGAATAAAAACTTTCTCATAGTGGTCCGATTTAAAAAAGCGTATAATGCCAAAACATCAATGACTTATAATAAACTTATTGGTATCTGTTACCTGGCCCGCTTGTACTGCCTGGGCCACATAGGTACCTGCCGGTAAATTACTTATGTCAAAATGTATAAAATCATTGTTTGTTGTTGATTCGATCACCAGCTTTCCTTCCCCATTAATCACACGTATAGTTGTCTTTTCCCTGTTTGTATTATTAAAACTGATGTTTATTATATCGGTAGCAGGGTTTGGTGATATGACCAGGTCTTTATTAATTGATTGCTGAACTTTTGCTATTGCTGAATAATCTTCTTTGCCTGTTGTATAAACTTTAGCGCGGTAAAACGTTGCGGCAGAAAAAGGTAAGGCATCTTTAAACTGGTAATTGTTAACTGTACCGGATGAATTTGTCAATGTCATTAAGCCGGCTTCGCTAAAATCTCTACCATTAGAGCTCTTTAATAACATCACTTGTTGTATGGGTTCGTTATATGCCACTGAAAGATTTACCTGGTTACCTGTTGCAATCTTGTTAGCAGTAAAATTTATAATTTTTATATCTAATGGAGATCCAACTAAAGTTAAAGTACCAACTGCCATTGTTTTATTATCAGGGTCAATAGTTGCCACGGCAGGAGTAAAAGGAAGTGTATAAGTGATGTAAGCATTTCCGGCAATGCCTAATCCTGCTGTACCGCCTGCATAGGCTAATTGAGTTGGAGAATAATGATAAATTACCAGGCTTGTATCAATGGTGTTTGCTGCATTTCTTACCTTAACAACCACAGGCATTGGCATAAAAGGATTTCCAGTGGGAACTCTTGTTTGATTCAGGTCGAACTGGATAGTATTTCCGGAAATATAATAGTTACCGGTATAATCAGTTCTTCCCGTTCCATTTACCCAGGCATCAAAGAAAGGTGTAAGGTTTTTACCCGGAAGCTGGTTTTCCATATTGCGCTGCAGATCGGCAGTTACTGCTGATTTAAAAGATAATAAAGGATCGTTCAGGTAATCCCTGCATCCCTGGAAGAATTTTGTATCTCCCATCATTGCTCTTAACATAGATACGATCATAGCGCCTCGCTGATAGATAGCATTATCATTATTGGTTGTCCAGATGGTATTGGAATTTGCAATGCTTGCAGTACTTAAAAACACGGGTGTTGTATTGGTAGCACGTGCAGTTGTTTTTATACCCGACAAATGAGAAGCTGCTGTTACACCAATAGCTGGAATCAATTCTGCAGCTAATGCCTCCGCATATTTTGCAAACCCTTCTGCAAGCCATAAGTGATTCCAGGTAGCAAAAGTTACTTTATTACCAAACCACTGGTGTGCCAGCTCATGCGCAATAATATACCAGTTCGACATGCTGCCTGCGCTCATTCCAGAAAAGGTCTGATGCTCTATGCCTCCACCCCAGCCATGCTGGTAGTATCCATGCTTTTCATCTGCAAAGGGATAAGGCCCAAATTTATTACTGAACTCAACCAGCTCTGTTTTTGAAATATCCATCCTTGCAAGTGCAGTAGTAAGTGTGGCCCCGGTCATATTGGGATAAGTATAATACACTACAGGTACATCCTTACCACTGATATTAACTACGCCCCTGTGATGACGATTATATTTTGCAATACCTAATCCCACTAAATAAGTTGCAATGGGATACCTGTGTTTATATTTAAAGGTTCTGTTGGCACCATTGATAGCTGAGTCAATTAATGTTCCGTTTGCTGCCACCCAATATGTGTTGGGTACAGTTACATTAATATCCATCGAATCTGCCTTGTCCTGCATATCGGCTTTACAAGGCCACCAGTCTTTATCTTCATAAGATTCGGATAATGTATAAATATACCAGTTACCTGAACCTGCCGGAGATTCGCCTCTTTGAAAACCTTCTTCCTGTGAATTTACAGCCGGAGGTGTGCCTGAATAAGTAATGCTTACAGAATCTAATGTGCCGGTAGCAGCAATCACGGATGGCAATGTAATACTTAAAATATCTGTTGAAGGAAAAGAACTTGTACAGGTGATACCATGGTATGTTGCTACGGGCGACCCAAAAACCAGGTTATTTAAATCGAAAGTAATTACAGAAACATTGGCAACAGTAGTTTTAAAATATGTGGTAACTGTGCCCGAGATATTCTTTGAAACACTGGGATCAATTGTCCAGTTGCACCGATAATAAACAACATCGATATTAGAACCGGTACCACTGTTGCCCGTAGAATTTTCTGAGGCGGGTGAATTAAATAAGCTGCTTACCTGCCTGTGGTAGGTTTCCTGAGCAGTGCTTGTTTGATAAATAAATAAAATTGCAAATAGGTACAACTTTCTTTTCATTCGGATTTGGATTTATGGGTACTAATGTATTTCAATTACACTGATACCAATACAAAGTTTACCAAAATAATTCTTTTCATCACAGCGTTTTCGCACTTTTTTTTACGGTGTTTATATGAAAATATACGCTGTAATTTTACTACATATCATACTAAAATGCACTTACAATGAAGGTTTCAGCACAACTGTAGATATAATTAAACTGTTTTATTAGGTAAATTATTACAAAAACGTATATTGATTTTTTAAAAACACTTTTTTGCAATATTTATTTTGCCAATTACGTTTTCTTAAAAAACCTTTATCTACTATGAAAATTTTTACCCTGTTGTCTCTAATGCTTTGCATTATAAATTCAGGTTTCGGCCAGCTTACAGTTACCACTAATCCTTCAAGTGCAACAATTTGTGCAGGAAATACGGTATCCATTACTGCATCTGCAACTCCAGTGAGCTACACAGCTTCGTTGCAGTCGAATAATCCCTACGATCCAACATTGTATTCAACTACAATTCTTGTAGACCAGCTCAATTCAATTGTTGAGCCTGTAAGTTTCGGCACACTTGATGACGGACGTTGGGATAATATCACGATCCCCTTTACTTTTAGATTTTTTGGTAATACATTTAATGCCGTTAACATCAGTACCAATGGTTGGGTAGGTTTAGGAACCACCAATTCAACTGCAACAGGTTATGGCGTAAGTTTACCAAATGCAGCAGTTCCTAATAATGTTATTCATGCAATTTCTGCCGACCTGACCTTTGCCGGTGCATCAAACCCTGCCATTCTTCAATACTTTGAAGTAGGCAGTGCACCCAACAGAAAATTTATTATTAACTATAGCAATATCAAATTCTTTTCAGGTTCTGCAACTGCAGATGTACAGGTGATCTTATATGAAACAACCAATGCTGTAGAAATTCATACAACAAACTGTACAAATACTACGGAGCCAAAAGCACAGGGAATAGAAAACAGTACGGGCACCGTTGCTACTGTTGCTACCGGAAGAAATAATACAACAAACTGGACCGGGATGCCAAATGCTTACCGGTTCACGCCTGATAATATAAATTTTACCTGGTCGCCGGCAACGGGTTTAAACACAACAAGCGGTGCAACAGTTATAGCCTCACCTGCCAGTACAACTACGTATACTGTTAGCGGGGTAAATTCATCAAATAGTTTTACGGGTAATACTACTGTAACTGTTACAGTAAATCCTGCTTCGTACACTTTAGCCGCAGTTGCAGGTGGAGCACAGCTATGCCAGAACATCAGTGTTTCTGCAGGCGGAACAAGTTACCGCGATGGCAATTGTAATTTGATCGCTACTGTTGTACCTGCGGGTGCATCACCTGTCACCAATTCCATAAGCACCTGTATACAACTGGCAACGGGATCTACAAAAAGAGGAACATCGACGTTGTATGCTGCAAGAAAATATGATATTGAACCTTTAATCAATCCTGCAACATCAACTGCAAACATCATTTTATACTATTTGCAGGCTGAGTTCAATGAGTTTAACACAAAAGCAAGCGATAGCGGGCATAAGACATTACCAACAGGCCCTGCTGATGCAACCGGTATAAGCAATCTTGTACTCCGGCAGTTTCATGGAACTGGCACCAATCCCGGCAATTATACAGGATCGTTACAGGAATTTACAACTGGTAACAGTGCACTTACAGTAATATGGAATGCAACACGCAGTTGGTGGGAAGTAACTGTTCCGGTAACAGGCTTTTCGGGATTTTACCTGACCAGTGCACCTAATGCTGTATTACCAATAACACTTGAATATTTTAAAGGGGCACAGGTTAATGATAAACATGTATTAAACTGGAAAGTGAACTGCACATCTTCCAAAGCCATTTTTGAGATCCAGCGCAGCGGAGATGGCCAGCATTTCTTCCCTATTGGTATGATCACTGCAGACCAGGTAAGATGCAGCCAGCCGTTTGATTATACTGATGTATTACCATTAAGTGGCATGAATTATTACCGCATACAAATTATTGACCCGGATGATAAATCCTATTTCACACATACACTGTCCTTTAAATTAAAAACCGGGGCTTTTGAAATTATCAGTTTAAGCCCCAACCCGGTAACAACAGCAAATACCTTATTGAAGATCAGTTCGGTGAACAGGTCTCCCATTAGCATCAATATCTCAGATATTACCGGAAGAACTATCAGTAATCAGGAAACAGAGCTTGTACCGGGAATGAACCAGCTAATATTATATACAAACTATCTTTCTCAGGGCGCTTACCAGGTAACCATCTATGCGGGAGGAGAAACTCCTAAAACATTGAAATTTGTAAAACAATAAGATCACATAAAATAGCCCTATTAAAAAAAGAGGCTGTCTTAAAACCAATGAACCGGATAATAGCCGGGAAGGCGGTAAGACGCAAAGTTTTGATTTTCAACTTACGTTTTTTTTCGCCTTCCCGGCAAAATTTGACTTTTGAGACAGCCTCTTTTTGATTTATCCTGGTATTAAATATCATCTTGTTGAATGATGGTTCCATTGAACTGAAAGTCCGAAATAAAAATTCCTTTTTGGTGCTGCATTATAATAGCGGCCTCCGGCAGCATTGATATCGTTGCCAAGGCTGTATGTTTCATCAAGCAGGTTATCGGCCCCGGCATACAGATCAAAAATGATTTTATTTTTTACTGGACGCAGGCCGCTGAGCGCCGTTTTCCAGCCGGCACGGGCACCCAGTAAATGGTATGGCGCTGCTGCAACTGTATTGGCATCATCTAAGAATATCTTAGTTGCGTAATAATAAGTACTGTTCAGATAAAACCCTTTTTTGAATTGTACATCTGCCTGCACCGACACAGTTGTATTGGGAACACTGGGTATGCGCTTACCTGAAAAATCAGTTTTCCCTTTAGAGAAATCCCCGTATTTAAAATCATTATAGGTAAATGCTGATCTTAAATTCAACTGGTCTAGTAATGCACAGTTTAAAAAACTATTTCTATAATCTGCACTCACTTCAATTCCTTTTTGACGCGTATCCCCGGCATTTACAAAATAATCTGCATTAGAACTGTCCTTCCTGCTCACCAATGCATTATTTAGTTTAAAATAAAAACCCGTCAGCTCTACGATCAATTTTCCTTTTAGCAAAGATGCCCTGCCGCCCAATTCATAATTTATCCCTTCCTCTGCTTCTAAAAAAGTACTGATCACGCCGGTAGATGGGAGTAACTCTGACATAGTGGGCGGAGAAAATCCTTTGGAAACACTGGCAAATACTGCACTGTTATTACTGAATTTTTTTTGTACTGCTATCCTTGGCGAAAATTCGCTTTTGTAAGTACGACCCTGCTTTAGTACAGGATATTTATTACGCCTTGTAAAATCAACTTTCGACCTGTTGATGCTGGCGCCCGCAGTGATGATCCAGTTGTCTTTAATGCTAAGATCTGCCTGGGTAAAAATATTTCCCGTAAAATATTCGATATCATCATTTGTTTGGAGTGTATCCGGAGTACCATTTTTGTTCTTTGAGACCTGGGTATTAAAAAATCCTTTTTGTAATTCTCCACCCGCTACAAGTTGAAGCTTTACTTCATTCATTTTCTTTTCATAAATAAAGGAGGTCCTTCCGCCAAAAGAAGGTTCATTACGTTTTTCATAATTGCGGAAAGTGGGGTTCTTTATTTCTGTAAAGGAACCAAATAATGAAGTTGTATTTTTTAGATCAGCAGTAAAATTGTATCGGTGATTGATACCGATCAGGAAATTTTTCTGGTGGATGGCTGCTTTTGCAGCATCTGCACTGGGAAAGCCCCCTGCTGCAGGCCTGGCCTGTTTGGGATCTTTATTGAACTCGGTTAAGGTTAAACCTCCCGGTGTTTCATAAAATAAGTTGTTGTATAAAATAGTCGCTGTTAATTGTTGTTTATCAGAATATTTGATCCTGCTCACAAAGCTCACATTGTCTCTTTTTGTTTTGGTATGATCGCGATAGCCGTCGCTCTCCGTATGCGCATAAGTAATTAACGTGCGGTTATTATTTTGCCCACCCCCTGCTGAAAATAAAATATTTTGTAAGCCGTAGCTACCGGTAACATATTCCAGTTTTGCGCCGGCATGCCAACTGTTCTCAAAACTATGCATCAGCAGGAGTCCGCCGGTACCTGCGCCATACATACTGCTGGCAGGACCTTTGAACATTTCAATAGAAGCAAAATTATTAAATGCGAACTGGTTAAAATACGTGTTGCCGCCCGGATCGGTCACCGGGATATCATTCCAATAAACCTTCACATTCCTCACGCCAAAAGGAGAACGCAGCGAACTGCCCCTGATATTAATGCGGTAACTACCGGGAGAACGCTCCTCCATTCTTGCACCTGCCACGGAATTAAAAGCATGCACCAGGGAGGTTTTATTATGCCTGTCGGCATTGCCGCCATGTAAAACTTTTACAATGGTACCATTGCTGATTATCCTGTTTTGTTCAAAAGCAGTTATAACAATTTCATGGAGGGTTTTGGAAGAATCTTCGGCCGGCTTATTTTGTGCAAAAGAAGCTTGATGCAACAGCACGCAAATGAAGAGATGGTGTAAAATTTTTTTCATGTTTGTAAGTTAGTAAGTAAGATGGTTTTATTCCCGAAAAAGCGGGCCAACTTCTTTTGAAAGGTTAGGGCCTTTCAAAAGAAGTTTTACCGGCCGCTTTAAGTAAACTATTACATTTTCTGGAATTGAATTTTCAGATCAATCCCATCGCCTTTTACTTTCAGGTAATAAGATCCCGAAGCAACCTGGCTTATATTTATCATCAGGTCATTCTTTCCTTTCTTAAGCAAGGTAGTATTTTGTAATAAAACCCGGCCTGCATTATCAATGATCATCCATTCTGCAGTACCTGATGCTGCAGAGGTTATTGCTGCATTTACATCCCCAACTACCGGGTTTGGAGATATGGTTATATCATTCAGTAATCCCGGAAGTGAAACCCTGATAATATTTGAGTACCGATAAGTACCGTTATTGTCAATCATCTTCAAGCGATAATATATTTGCTGCGACTGTAGGTCTGCAACCTCCGGATCATCGAATGCATAATTGTTTTCTGCAGAGCCACTGCCAATTGCAGTAACTGTTCCTATCTGAGAAAACTGTTGTGCATCAAGACTTCTTTCTACAATAAAGTGTGATGTATTTAAATCATTGGTAGTTTTCCAGTTAAGGTTTGTTATTGTATTATTCTTCAAAGTTCCCGTGAACGTAAGCAGTTGCACAGGCAGGGTTGAATTGCTTGCAGCAAAATAAAAAGATGAGAACCCGATAACTGGCACCTGTAAAACATATGCGTTTGAACCATGCTCCAGATCAGCCAGCAGGGTATTTGTTGGCGCAATTAAAGTTGTTGATGTTGACTGCATTGTTGAACTGCAGGGATCATTATTCTTGATCACCTTTAATTGCAGCACGGAGCCCAATCCGCTGTTTGGATCTGCAGCAAGCAGGTTGAACTCAGCTTTTGAAATATACAACCTTACCTTAACAGGGCTTGCAAAACTGGTTACTGTTGGTGTGATGGTTATATTCCTGTCAAGGTAACGAACACTTCCTTTTACACGAATAGCGCCCGTATTTTTATAAAATGAGGAAGTAACCAATCCCAGGCTTTGTCCCATGGCATTTATCTCAGCCATTATATTTCCGTCGGGACCTGTAATGGGTACCCATAAAAAATTATTGCTGCCGTCAATGGTTATAGAAGTACCCTGATTACAGGTACCTGCACCATCGCTCACCGGGGTTGATTTAGGTATTGTACTTAATCCTGCTGCGTCATTATAACCCAGGAAAGAATATTTCAACACACAACCCGGGCAGGCAGGCACGGTTGGGTTTCCAACACCAGGACCTGAAGTGGCAGAGCTATTGTCCATCACTAAAAAGATATCCTTTCCATTGGGTGCAAAGGTCAGGTCCCTGTAGCGGTTAGTACTTTGAAAATAGGTTACGGTATCTGAGGTATTGGCAGAATCAAGATTACTTGGCATTGTGGTTCTTCCTGTTGTTCCCAATCTTAACCTGATGAGACGGCCCCATTTTAAACCTGCTGCCACTAAAGATTTATTCCAGCCGGGTATCATATTATTTTGATAAAGATCTAATCCTGACCATCCTTCTGAAAGCCAGCCTCCATTGCCGGGATTAGTGGTCCATGTGCTTTGTATTGTTGCTCTTGAAGTTGCATAAGCCGAAAAAAGAGGGCCTCTATATGCACCTGATGTGGCCGCATTTAAATTGATCGTATTCATCCTGTTCGTCTCGTTTGAAATAGGCGGGCAAGTTGAAACACCACTCGCGTCAGTAAAAGGGGCACCTGCTGATACCCTGGTACTTGCAACAGTTGTATCCGCATTATAATTACCGTCGGCATAACCGATCACCAAAGGATGGCCGTAATTTTTAAAGGAATCGATGATATTTATTTCATCATCACTGTATGCTCCATGAGATGAGCCATATAAAATATGTAAAGCAGTATCATAAGCAAACCCCTGGTTATTACGCATACCAATACTCCAGACAGCATTGCTGAAAGGATTGTTTGCAGGTATCCAGGGAATGCCTCCAACTGTGTCAAGATTATATCTTAATATTTTCCCTTCAAGATTTGAAGCAACTTGTGAATTCATTGGACGGGTTCTGTTGCCGAACTGGCCCGAGCCCATATCACCCGAAGCATAAAAAAGATATTTTGGGCCATTCGGAACTGTTGGCGCTATGATCAGCCGCTGTGAATTATGGTCACTGCTTCCAGGTAAGGAAGTGGCAACAGCAACTGGTGATCCTAATACACCGCCGCTATAAGTAAAACGCACAATCTTGTTTGTAAAGAAAATTCCTGATGGAGAACTTCCCCCATTTGAACTATAGATATAAGAGATATAAACCCAATTTCTTTCATTGGCTGTACCGTCCATGAAATTTGGATGCAGTACTAAGCCGGCTAGTCCGCCCTGTGCCCCGGCTCCATTACTAAACTGGCAATTATAAAGAGGACGATCTGCTGCAGGAAGGAAAGTACTGTTCTGCGAAATATCAAGTACCAAAGTTTTTACGCCTGTATTGGGATCCATCCGTTGAACCCTGTATCCCTTAGATTCCGTTATCCATAAATAATTATCACGGCCATAAGTGATCTCCCAGGGATAATTGAGTACGGTTGCCGGTGATAGCACAGTTCTTGAAAAGATCTCACCTAAACGGCTCCCTTTTGTAAATGCATCTGTAACACAAATATCAAAAGTATGATTAGCAGCTATAGCGCCCCCTACATTCTTATGTACTCTTATATAACAGGTATCACCAACTGTAACAGGGCTTGTAAGTAAAGGTGTAACCGCGTTGGTGGTTGACCCGACCCCGCAGGCCCTTTCTGTAAAAGATCCGCAGCTTCCTGAAAACAACTGGATCCTTACATTACCTATACCACCCCAACCAGAGCCGGGGTTACTTATGGATACAGATGGGTAACTGGTTTTAGTTACAAACTTATACCAAACATCAGAAGCGGTGGCTAAATGGCCACAGGTGGATGTAAGTGTATATACCTGGTTAGTGGCATTGGTTAAAGTTTGACCGGTGAGCCTGCTGGTATTGGTAACACAAACAGAATCGGTAACTATTAGCCTCGCATTTGCGCAATTGTCATTGGCCGGTATCTGGGCCAGCAAAGTGGACGTAAAAATGAAAAAGGAGAAAAAAAAAGCAGCAAGGCTCTTTAGCATTGGTGTCATAAAATTGGCTTTTCAAGTAATGTTAGGATATGGACAGATAATTACCCGTTGTAGTAGTTATCTGACCTGGAAATTCTACTAGTTAACAACTAAATCAACAAAATATTGTAGAGGGCAAAAAAAATACATATCTGAAAAGATCCAATTGTATGCATTTTTGTTCATTATCTATAGGCATTACTACTAAATGTATAGAATACAATCATTTCGCCTATAGGAACCCATGTGTTTACAATAAAATAGAATAAGTGTCGTTATGTAGAAATTAGATTACATTTTATCGAATTTAAGCCCAGCGCTTGTAGTACTAAAATGTAATTCAATATTTAGTTATCCAATTATATCCTGATTAAAACCATCATATCCTCTGTTATGAGAGCATTTTTACTAGACCAACTGATCTTTCGGAAAACATTCCAATTGATGTTCTTTTGTTTGTTCATTTCAATTTCTGTTTTTGCCCAGCCATCAAATGACAATTGTAATAATGCAATAACCCGCACATCAAGTACATCTTGTAATAATACCCAGTATCGTTTGAGAAATGCTACGCAAAGTATGGGTGCAGGAGGTTTTGGATGTGCGCCGGCTGGTAATTATTATGATGTTTGGTTTAGATTTACTGCAGTAAGTACATCACATACTGCAACTATAAGTAGCCTTGAAAGTAATTTTACAAATCCCAGGATACAATTAATAAGCGGTACTTGTGCCGTTCCGGTTTCAATAGCTTGTGGTACTACAACAGTTACCGGTACAACCTTAACCATTGGAAATACTTATTACATAAGGGTGTCAAATTTTGGTGCTTCAATTTCGTCAAATGACCGGTTTAATATTTGCGTAACACATCCAAATCCTCCCCCCGCTAATGATGATTGCAGTGCAGCCACGCTGTTAACATCAGCCGTAGGATGCAACAACGTTACAGGCAATCTCCGTTATGCAACAAACTCAGGGCTTGCAGGAGTTTGTACGGGTGCTTCGGCAACCTATGATGTATGGTTCAGGTTTGTGGCTAATGCAACAACACATGCAGTTACTTTGAGTAATCGTGGTAATAATCTTACGGCCGCAAATACTTATATTCAAACCTTCAGTGGTGCTTGCGGAGGCCTGGTTTCGTTAGGATGCCAGGCAACATCTGTTACCAATGGCAGAATGACGCTTTCGGCTTTAACTATTGGTGCTACTTATTATGTTCGGGTATATGTTACAGCAAACCCAACAGCTTCGGCCACCTCCGACTGGAATTTTGATATTTGTGTTCAGCACCCTCTGGCTAATGATGAATGTGTGAATGCTGTTTCATTAACAGCGGCTCTCACATGCGTTAATACAGCAGGTACTCTTGATCTTGCATCAGCAAATGCAGCTACACCATTAGGATGTTTTGTAGCAGGTACTTATTATGATGTTTGGTATAGTTTTGTTGCTACTGTTGCTGCTACCCATACCGTTAATTTAAGCAGCCTGGGTGCAAATTTTACTGCTCCAAGAATTCAGATATACAGTGGTACCTGTGCAGCATTGGTCTCTGTTGCATGTGCTACAGGTACTACACTTACCCAGGCCGGCCTAGTAAATGGAGCAACTTATTATGTGCGTATTGCAAATTTTGGAGTAAATCCATCCGGACCCGGGTCTGTTGCCAATTTTAATATTTGTATAACCAGAGGGGCCACGCCCCCATCAAACGATTTGTGTACTGGTGCTATTTTGCTTACAAGCGGAGCAACATGCTCAAACATATCTGGTACATTAATAAATGCAACGGCAACTGCAGGTTTACCAGCATGTGGTAATGCGTTATCACCGGATGTATGGTTTAGGTTTGTAGCACAAAGTGCTTACCCGGTTATAACATTAGGTTCAGTAGGTGCTAACCTTACCGCTGTCACCCCCCGCATTCAATTGTTTTCAGGGGGATGTGCTTCATTAGTGCCAGTATCAGTACCATGTACCGGATCACCCTTAAATACATTTACTAATCCGGGTGGTGCTGGCTTAACCATTGGTGACACTTATTATATAAGAATTACCACAGTAGGTTTAAATGCTCAGGTGGCAACAGGAACTTATACTTTTAATATTTGTGTTGTTGATCCTCCCCCCCTTGCCATCACTATTATAGACTACGCCAAAAGCTATGTAAACATTACTGACGGTACAATGGGTGGCACCATTAATCCCGGCGACGTGCTGGAAATAAGAGCCACTTTTGTGGTAAGAGGCGCTGCCATAAATGTGGATAGTGTTGCATTTTACGATACCCTGAAAGCTGGAATGGGCTTAACGCTGAATCCCAATACTATTGCTACAAGAACCAATGAGGGAAAAATTTATCAATCATTCACAGATAATAGTGCTGATGCTGATGCAGGATGGACGGCTCCGGTTGGACCAGATGCATCTATACAGATCAATCTGGGCCCTACCGCTACCAGAACAAGCCGGGGGGCTTTAAATGGCAACTCCTTACCCACTTTCTATAGTAACTGTATCGTTATGGCAACTTACCGGGTAACCGTAACTGGTGGTTATGGTACAAAAATAAATTATGGCGGTGGAGCATTTGTTTATAGAAATGCGGCCACCGGTGGCGGTGCAATAATAAATTTTCCACCAGACAGCCTCATGGTGTTTGAAAGTGTTGGTATTTGTCCTAATTCGGTTGCTCAAACAAATATATTGGGGGATGAATTTAATGGAACATTTGGCGCTCCCCCGGCCAGTGCCGGTTCACAAAACAGGGGAACTTCACCCAATACCAACTATGCTTATCAAGCATTCAACCCCGGTGGTCCCGGAGATTATTATTATGCTGTTGCCAATAATACAAGTTCTAATAACACAATTGTACAAACAGTGCCCAAGCCCGGCGGAACGCCGCCACGGGTGTTTGGTGTTTGGGATATAGGTGGCGATCATACAGGAGCTGTGGATACCGCCAAAGGAAATAGCCCTTGCAATCCTGGCCTGCCCATCAGTGCCACAAATCCATGTGGTTATATGCTGGTGGTAAATGCGGCTTACCGCACCGACGTAGCATTCAACTTTACAGTTTCGGGAGCTTGCCCAAATACTTATTATGAAATATCTTCCTGGGTTAAAAACATATGTTACAAATGCAGTGGTGATGTAAATGGAAGAAATGCCAGCGATCCTGCAGGCCCTCCTTTTTATATTCCTACTGTAGCTGGACCCGCCGGATTTGCAGATTCATCGGGCGTAAGACCAAATCTTGCTTATGAAATAAATGGTGTTGACTATTATACAACCGGTGATATTGTTTACCAGGGCCTTGGCATTGGCGGCACTCAAACAGGTTCTGACACTTTAAATAAATGGGTACGAAAATCTTTTGTTTACAGAACCGGCCCCACAGAAACCGGCTTTATACTCACCATAAGAAATAATGCCCCGGGTGGTGGTGGTAATGACTGGGCTTTAGATGATATTACTTTAAGAACATGTTATCCAAATATGTCTTACTCGCCTTCTATCACACCTAATGTATGTGCAAACAGCACAATAACAATAACGGATACAGTGAGATCATTTTTCAACACGTACGTTCACTACAAATGGCAGAGAAGTACAGACGGGGGAAATACCTGGGTTGATATAGCAGGCACTACAACCGTAGCTTCTCCTGTATTAATTAATGGCATGTATCAATTTGTTGCTGTTTATACCCTCCCACCTGCTTATACAACACTGGCAAATAATGGCGACCAATACAGGGTGGTTGTTGCTACAACAGTAGCAAACCTGGCAAGTACCTGTAATTTTTCTGATGTAATACCTGTTACCATAACCATTAATAACTGCCTGGATATTGATGATGATAATGATGGGATACCGGATTATGTTGAATTTAATAACCCTCTTGCTTTACAGGATGCCAATACTAATGGAATTCCCAACTGGAACGATCCTACATACCCCGGTTGGGTAGATAACAACACGGATGGAGTAAATGATAATTTTGATTGGGGTGCTGATGCAAATAATAATACCATAGCTAATTATATGGATCCAACATTCGGTGTATGGGTTGATACTAACAGTGATGGTATAAATGATAATGCAGATAAAGACCTAGATGGCATTCCTAATCAATTTGATCTGGATAGTGATAATGACGGTGTTCCTGATGTAGTAGAATCCTATGGTGTGGATACAGATGGTAATGGCATTATTGATAATTATGTTGATACTGATGGAGATGGATTCTCTCAAAATGTTGATGCCAATAATACAGGTGTTACCGGTTCAAATGTTGGATTGGGAGCACAGGATCTTGATGGCGATGCAGTTGCTAATTATTTAGATACAGATAGTGATAATGATGGTATACCTGATGCTGTAGAAGTTGGAGGAGCAGATACCGATAATAATGGCTTAATTGATTCCTTTACCGATGCCAATGCAGATGGTATAAGCGATAATAATGTTAATGCAAGTGCTTTACTAATTACTGGTGTTGACGTAGCTCCCGTTAACGGAAGGGCTGATGACTGGCCTAATAAAAATTTAGACCGCGATCTAAGACCCAATGCATATGATCTCGATTCTGATGGAGATGGAATTGTTGATGTAATAGAGGCAGGATTACCGGATGCGAATCTTAATGGTTTGGCAGATGGTGTACTGGGAGCAAATGGCTGGTCAACTACTGTATCAGGCCTTGCAGCATTGAATCTTAGGAACACCGATGGAATGGCTAATCCTGATTATTTGGATATTGATTCGGATGATGATGGTATACCGGATAATATAGAAGGACAGTCAACTGCCAGCTATGCATTTCCTACATTAACCGACGCTGATGGCGATGGTTTGATGTTGCCTTACGATAATCTTCCGGCAGCTTACAGTGGTTCAGGTATATTTGTTTACGATCATGATGCAGATGCCATACCGGATTACCGGGACCTGGATACTGATGCAGATGGCCTTGCCGATATTGTGGAAGGAAATGATTTTAACCTTAATGGTATGGCAGATGATAACGTTACGCTGACCGGGGTGGATACAGATGGAGATGGGCTGGACAACCGTTTTGATTCATTAACTTCTGTAACAAATATCAAAGGTACCTCCTACAGGATGGGTGCTGGTGGAAGCTTTACAGGTGATGCAGCACCGGGTTCAAGAACGCCGGTACAAAGAACAAATGCTACACAGCCTGACCGTGACTGGCGCTTTGTTGGCTATGTACTGCCAGTTGAATTTTTAAAGTTCACGGGTGTTTTGCAAAATAACAAAGTACCACTTAACTGGACGATCATTGCAGCAAAAGAGATAGATCATTTTGAGATAGAGCGAAGTTTAAATAATACAGCTTATTCCAAAGTAGGAACGGTGAATGATGTTGTGAAACTGAACGAAGAGCAAAGCCTGGAATTTACAGATGACATTACCGGCGTCAGCAACGAAATTATATACTACCGCCTTAAGGTAGTTGGTAAGGCCGGCGAAATAAAATACAGCAGTGTGCTTATCATCAGGAGAAAGGATTTTCAAACACCCGTAACTATGATGCCTAATCCGGCTAATAGTTATGTAACAGTAAATATGTATGTTGAAAAGAACATTCGGGCAACATTCCTGTTAATAGATAAGGTTGGAAAAAGAACGCATGTTCAAAATGAAAACCTGACCAAAGGTTTCAACAATATCACTTTAAACCTTGATAAGTATAATCCGGGTGTATATGCAATCGTGATAGAAACTACTGCAGAGCGCATTGTAAAGCAGCTGATCATAATCAGGTAAGAGAAAAATTTTTAGATAGAAAGGCTGGCCTGAGGGTCAGCTTTTTCTTTGCAACAAGAAATAGCACCACACTCCGGTACCTGCATACGAGTAATAAAGATCTTTTAAAAAATGTTAGTCCGCGAATGATCTATAACTGATCTGGTTGCATTTGCACTACTTATTCGCATTCCACATTTTTTATCGTACTGATTTGAAAAAGAATGCCTTAAAATAATTGTCATGCTGTTTTTAGCAGCGTATTTTAGCGGATACTAATGTTAGCTGAAACCTACGGGTGAAAATACTAATAAACATTAAAACCAGAACCTGATCACCGGGTTACTACTTCAACCTTCTAAATATAATTACATAATTTTTCTATAGGAGTCGTAATTTTACGCCTCAATGAAAAAACATATCATATGAGTGTTGTAAATGAGCATAAGCCTGTCATCGGCATCAGCTGCGGAGATATCAATGGGATCGGGATAGAGGTCATCATCAAAACTTTGTCCGATAACAGGATACTTGACCTTTGCACCCCGGTACTTTTTGCAAACAATAAGGTCATCAATTTTTACAGGAAAAGCTTACCTGATATCAATATCAATTTTACCAGTACAAAAGAATTGAACCGGATCAATAATAAACAGGTAAACCTGTTCAACTGCTGG
>JBKJMZ010000139.1:0-9826 GCA_046596255.1 Ferruginibacter sp.
AAAATATAAGGATGATAAAAGGGTAGAGGGACTTTTATTCCATTATCATCATTTTTATGGCAGCTACAAATTCATTGGTGATGGCAGGAGCTGGTATTCTAAAGAGATACGGGTGATACGAAATGACAAGCGGATACATAGCTGGCTGGATGCACAGGGCTTCAGGCTGGATGGCAGGAAGCTGAATGTAAAACTAATCGACGCCTATATTTATCACTATGGCTGGGTACGTAACCCTGTTGCCATGCAAAAAAAATATGCAGATTTCAGTAATCTTTGGAATGAAGGTGAACGGCATGAGCAGCGCATGATCGAATTAAAAAAGAAGTCAACCGAGTTTGATTATTCAAATATTGACTCTGTAACCATATTTACCGGAACACATCCCGAAGTGATGAAGGACCTGGTTAGCAAAGAAGACTGGAGTTTTGATATGGACGTAAAGAAGAAGAATTTTAAAAATACAAAGCACCGGATATTATATTTTTTATGGCGCAGGTTTGGATGGAGGCCGTTTGAATACAGTAATTATAAGCGGATATAATTGTTAAATTGTTTTATTGTTAAATTGTTATTCAGTCCCTAATGGAGCTGCAGAATTGTTTAAAATTAAGTGATATAGAAAGTTATAGAGAGGGTATAATTGTTAAATTGTTTTATAGTTAAATTGTTATTCAGTCCTTAATGGAGCAGCAGAATTGTTTAAAATTAAGTGGTATAGAAAGTTATAGAGAGGGTATAATTGTTAAATTGTCTTATTGTTAAATTGTTATTCAGTCCCTAATGGAACCGCAGAAATATTTAAAACTTGCAGATATCGAATGTTACAGGATAGCATTTCATTTGAGCAATTATCTTTGGGATGCTGTCATAAAATGGGACCCGTTTGCAAAGAATACGGTAGGTGAACAATTTATCTGCGCTGCTGATTCAATATCGGCTAATATAGCCGAAGGTTTTGGCAGGTATGGAAAGAAGGATAAGATAAGATTAAATTTTATCGTTACAGTCAGGGTTCAATGAATGAATCCCTTGACTGGAATCAAAAAGCAAAGGTTAGAAAATTGATCAGCGAAACGGAATATGAATTTATATTTAACGAGTTACAAAAATTGCCGAAATCAATCAATTCTTTAATATTATTCACAAACCTGAAATTAAAAAGCTGACCAAAAACAATTTAACAATAAGACAATTAAGCAATTAATATAATGGAACACTACCACATGAATCTCACACTTAAAGTGTGGAAACAAAAGAATAGTAACAGCAAGGGCAGTTTTGAAACTTACCAGGTAAAGGATATTTCTTCTGAAATGTCGTTCCTGGAAATGTTTGATGTACTGAACGAACAACTCATAACAGCAGGTAAGGATCCCATCGCATTTGACCATGATTGCCGTGAAGGTATTTGCGGGGCCTGCAGCATGTATATTGATGGACGTGCACATGGACCATGGTCAAAGAACACTACCTGCCAGCTGCACATGCGTGCCTTTAAAGATGGTGATACCATTGTGGTGGAACCCTGGCGTTCTGCAGCTTTCCCTGTGATAAAAGACCTGATGGTAAACCGCGATGCTTTTGACAGGATAATACAGGCAGGTGGTTATATTTCTGTGAATACCGGTAATGCTGTTGATGCAAATGCATTGCCGATAGATAAAAAAGATGCCGATAAAGCTTTTGATGCAGCATCCTGCATTGGTTGCGGAGCCTGTGTTGCAGCCTGTAAGAACAGCAGTGCTATGTTATTTGTAAGTGCCAAGATATCGCAGCTGGCCTTATTACCACAGGGACAACCCGAAAGAGAATCAAGGGTATTGAATATGGTTGCACAAATGGATAAGGAAGGATTTGGTAACTGTACCAATACCTATGCATGCGAAGCAGAATGCCCCAAAGGAATTTCTGTTTTAAATATTGCACGCATGAACCGTGAATATTTAAAAGCAGGATTAAGCAGCGAAGAATAAGGAAACAAGGGCACTCTTATACAGTATATCTTTATTGAGCATTGAGTGAAGCCCAATGTTGTACGCAATAAGACAGACATTTTAGATGGTAACAGACGAAGAATTTATAGAACATGTTTATAAACAATCCATAGAGTTTGACAAACCAGTGGAAATTACAGATTGGTCAACATGGCACCAATGGATGAGCAGCACACATGAATTGTCCCGTCATGCACAAATGTCGTATCGGATTACATCTTTGCACACCCAAGTTTTAAATGGCGGTTTTATTCAATACTTTGACAACAAGTACGGCATCTTTGCTTATGAAACATTAGAAGATTTAATTGAAATAGGTGCTGAAAAAACATGGAAAATTCTGTCGAAGGCACTTTCGATAATTAATCCCAACGACCACACGAGTGAAAGATACTTCGACTTTATATATTTTCAACAATACAACGATATTTGGGAAAGTTTATCTGAGCAGTTTCAGCGACTCGACAATACTTATTATGACTTTGATAATGCAGCGGAGCCAATTGGACTTTTGGCAGCCTATCTTAGAAAAAGCTACCCCTAAATGCATACAACATTCTGTTATAAAATTGTGACGGGAGTTAAGCATTCAACTATAACTCATTATAACTTTAACGTTGTTAGCGGCGATTTTTCCTTAAACTCAAGCAGCCTATTTTTTTAAGTTACCCATTTTAGGTACATTTGACAAAACTTTAAAACTATGGGACGAAACACATCTATCTCACTTGGAAATCATTTTGAAGATTTTGTTGGAGATAAAATATCAACTGGAAGATTTAAGAATGCCAGTGAGGTTATACGTGCCGGTCTTCGTTTGTTGGAAGAAGAAGAAAGCAAGATTGTTGCATTAAAAAAAGCTATTGAGGAAGGTTTTGAAAGTGGGCTGGCTAAGAACTTTAATGCTAAAAAGCATCTTGAAAAACTAAAAGCCACTAAACGAAAAAATGGCTAATTATATTCTTACAAATAAGGCTGTTGAAGATTTGGCGAAAATCTGGGACTATACCTATGAAGTTTGGTCAGAAACTCAGGCTGACAGATATTATGAAATGCTTCTTGATTCTTGCAAAGAATTAGCTGATGAAAAAATCTCTGGCAAAAATTACCCAGAGATAATGCAGAATATTTTAGGATTAAAAGTGGGGCTACATATCATTTTTTTCAGAAAATTAAAAGGTAGAAGAATTGAAATTGCAAGAATCCTTCACAGTAGGATGGATTTAAAAAATAGAATGCAAGAATAAAACCACCGCTAGCAAATGTTTTGTGCAAGTAGCAGCTTTAATTCTTGTGAGCATTCGCCGCCGCCTTGTCTCCCTACAAGCGGCATAACATTGCTGAAACATTTTTCGGGTAATTAAGAGCGGGGGTATGATTTCCGCTTGTCGGGGGGCGTTCGGGATAGAAAGAAGGTTTTCCTGCCTTGTGCAATTATTAGTAATTTTAACCTTACTAATCCCAAAGATCTATTGAAGCTTAAACGGATATACCTACTGCTGTCATTTATATTCCTGGTGCAGTTCCTATATGCACAGATAGATCCGCCGCCGCTCTCCAACCTGCGTAAATTAACTATCAGCACATCCGGGCAAACCATAAAGATCGATTCCATGAGCCTTGTTCCGGGTTCTGTAACCATTAACGGAGTATCGCCATTCTATTACAAAGTTGATGAAGTGAATGCAACCATCACCTGGCTTGAAAAGCCCAATTTGGAAACGGTGACCGTAACCTACCGCGTTTTCCCATACAAACTAAATGCAGTGGTAAGGCATTTGAATTACGATAGCATACGTAATAATTTTCTCAGTAATAATTCATTTACATTAAGGGTTGGTGCAAAACAAACAAACCCATTAGTGGATTTTGGCAATATAAAATCAGAAGGAAGTTTTGGAAGGGGCATTTCTTTTGGCAACAGCCAGGATGCGGTAGTAAGCTCCAGCCTTAATTTACAATTGAATGGTTTTATTGGTGATAGCCTTGAGTTAACCGCTGCTATCACTGATAATAATATCCCTGTTCAGCCGGATGGTAATACCCAGGACCTGCGGGACTTTGACCGGATATACCTGCAGGTAAAGAAAAAAGGCTGGCAGGCTAATTTTGGTGATATTGACATCCGCCAGAGTAAAAATTATTTCCTCAATTTTTATAAGCGGCTGCAGGGAGTATCTTTTATAACCGATAATAAGATCACGAAAAATATCTCCAATTCCTTATTGCTGAGCGGGGCCATTGCCAAAGGAAAATTCACCCGTAACCAGTTAATACCTTTTGAGGGCAACCAGGGACCCTATCGCTTAACGAGCCCCACCCTGGAATTATTTTTTGTGGTGCTTGCCGGTACGGAAAGGGTATATATGGATGGCGAACTGCTGCAGCGTGGCGAAGACCAGGATTATATCATCAACTACAATACCGCCGAATTAACCTTTACCCAAAAAAGGCTGGTAACAAAAGATAAAAGGATACAGGTTGAGTTTGAGTATGCCGACCGTAATTTTTTGAACTCACAAATTTATGTAAGTGATGAAGTGAATTTTAAAGACAAGTTATTTTTGAACATTGGTTTTTACAATAATGCCGATGCAAAGAATTCTTCCATAAACCAGGTGTTGGATACCAAACAAAAACAATTCCTGGCCGATATTGGTGATGGTGTGGACAGCGCTTACTATGTAAATGCGGTTAGGGATACTTTAAGTCCCGGTAAGATCCTCTACAAAAAAATTGACACGCTGTACAACGGCACTATCCGTGATTCCATTTTTGTTTTTTCAACCAACCCCAATGATATCCTCTATAATTTGGGCTTTACTTACCTCGGGCCGGGCAGGGGAGATTATACACCCCTTCAATCAGCTACCAACGGAAAGGTATTTGGCTGGGTACAGCCCGATATCAATAATAAGAAACAGGGAGATTATGCACCAGTGATCTTATTGATCTCACCTAAAAAACAGCAACTGCTTACCATTGGCGGAGAATATGTTTTTAATGCCAAAACAAGGGCAAGGGCAGAAGTGGCCATGAGCAATTATGACATCAACCTTTTTTCAGGCAAGGATAAGGCCAATGATAAAGCCTTTGCCACTAAACTGCAGTTCCTAAAAGAAGATACAAAGGTCAATTTGTTTCGAAAACCTTTATTGCTGCAAACAGCATTGGGTTACGAGTTTGTACAAAAAAGGTTCAGGCCTATTGAGCGCCTGAGAAATATAGAATTCTTAAGGGACTGGAGTTTACCTTACGATGTATTGCCCGCGGATGAGCATTTAATAAATGCCGGCATAAAACTGGCAGATAGTACCGGTAATTTTTTACAGTATGATGTAACAAATTATAACCGCAGCGATAGGTACAACGGGCTGCGGCAGATATTAAGAAGCTTTAATAATTTGAGGGGATGGAAACTTGCCAACCAATTCAGTATTACCACCATCAACAACAGTAAAGAGGATGGCAGCTTCATAAGGCCATTTGTGAACCTGAACAAAGAACTTATTTCTTTACGGAGGATGCAGCTTGGATTTAAATATAACGGAGAACATAATAAACTCCGGAATAAAGCAGGTGACTCTTTATCCGCTTTCAGTTATGCATTTAATGTGTGGGAAGTTTATCTAAAATCCAACCCGGGAAAAGAAAACAAGTGGGGCATTTCTTATTTTACGAGGAACGATAAGTTACCCATAGGCAAACAGCTTGAAAAAGCCGACCGCAGCGATAACTATAATTTCTTTACAGAGTTATTAAAGAACCAGAAGCACCAGGTAAAGCTGAACCTAACATACCGTAAGCTGCATATTTTCAATCCTGCTGTAAGCAGGCAAAAAGCAGATGAAAGCCTGCTGGGCAGGGTAGAGTATTATGTAAATGAATTAAAAGGATTTGTTGTTGGAAATGTATTGTACGAGCTTGGCTCCGGACAGGAACAAAAACGGGAATACACATTTGTAGAGGTACCGGCGGGGCAAGGTGAATATACCTGGATAGATTATAACAGCAATGCCATACCCGAGCTGAACGAATTTGAGATAGCCATTTTCCAGGACCAGAAAAAATACATCCGCGTATTTACCCCCAGTAACCAGTATCTAAAGGCCAGCTATATTCAGTTCAATTATGCCTTTTCATTGAATCCTAAAGCGATCATGTCTCCATCAACAACTGGCTTTAAAAAGATATTGGCCCGTTCCAGTACAAGCTCAGCGTTACAGATAAACAAGAAAGACATCAGCAGCGGGCAATTCAAATTCAATCCATTTGACAATAAACTGGTGGATACTACTTTGATCGCGTTGAGCTCTTATTTATCAAACACCCTTTTCTTTAACCGCAGTAATATCAGGTGGGGTTTTGATATTACGCATAGCATCAACAACAATAAAGCCTTACTGAGTTATGGTTTCGAAAGCCGCAAGCTCCGCAACCTTGTGGGCAAGCTCCGCTGGAACATCAACAGGAATTTTGTAACTACGCTAAGTTATAAGCAGATAAAGAATGTACTCAATACAAAGGGACCTAAGTTTGATAACCGCAATTATCTTGTTAAGCAAAATATCATAGAGCCCTCCTTTTCTTATATTTACAAAACCAATTTAAGAGCTACACTTACGTATGCATACGGGCAGAAGCAGAATACCATCGATTCGATGGAAAGCGCTACCAATCATGTTTTAACGGCAGACGTGCGGTACAATATCCTTTCGAGCAGCACGCTGAATGCAAGATTTTCGATGAACCAGATCAATTACATAGGTTATCCCGGGTCGGCCAATACCACGGTAGGTTATATTTTACTGGATGGGTTACTACCCGGTAAGAATTATTTATGGAATGTAGAATTTGTAAAACGGCTTGCCGGAAATATAGAGATCAGTGTGCAATACGAAGGCCGAAAACCCGAAGCCACACGAACGGTACATATAGGCCGGGCATCAGTGAGGGCTATATTTTAGGTGTCAGGCCACTCCTAAAGCACTTACTTAATAAAGCATGGTTTAAAATAAAAAGGGTTTTAATGCTGAAGAATATTATTAGTGGCCAGACCCCTAACTAAAAAAACCGCCCTTCTTCAAACTCCGAATACCTTCGCCGATCTTAAATCCATTGTTATAAACTTCGATCTTATAATCGCCTATTTCAAAATCTGAATTTTGTTTCCAGTCGAGACTCACCTTTTGTCTTTGCCCCTGTGTATAGTTCACATCAATACGCTGGGTAAAATATTTTTCTTCACCGTCCCTGGTTACAATTTTTCCCGATCCCATGGCAATTTCAGACAATGGTTTACCATTAGGCGCAGTTATGCTGATGTAAATATTTTTAGGGCCTGACTGGGTAACCCTATTCTCATCAATGTCAAAGGAAATACGGAGTTTATCAACCCGTTTGGCAATGGTGGTTTCTTTCTCTTTGCCATCCCTTTCATTTATTCCAAGAATATTAAAATTGGATGCATGAAGGGTAGAGGCCACATCGATAACCTGTTCTTTCTGCACGATCATGTTTTGTGCTGAGTCAAAATCTTTTTTAATTTTATCCCGCTGCTGGATCACTGCGTTCTTTTCCTGGGTAAGCTCTATTTTTTCCCCCTGCAAAGTTTCTATCTGGATTCTATAACCATTGATATCACCATTCAAAGAAGCTAGCAGTCCTTTTACCTGGTTTAGTGCCTCCTCAGTAGCACCAACTTTTGACAATAGTTGTTGAATTTTATTTTTTTTATCTGCTATCTCCCGGTCCTTCCTCGAAATTGTACTGTCATTGCGATGCATCATATTTGAACTGCTCGTCTTGATCATGTCATATAGCCTGGTCGCATCTTCAAGTTCTTTCTGTAGTTGATCTCTTTGAGAAGAGGTATTGCTGATCACCGTATCTTTTTGCTGAATAGCTTCCTTGCTGCGGCTCTTATCCCAAATGATATAAGCCCAGGTTCCTAATAATACAATGATCAATGCTGCAATTAAATAATTGTGTTTTTTGTGCAGTGAATTTGTGGGCGGTGTAGCTACTCTTCCGGTATCAGGAAAGTTCTCGAAACTCATAGTTCGTAGGTTTTTCTTTATCAGGTTTATACAAGATCAAAAAAGTGGGAACGGTTTTCATAAGTATGATAAAAACCATTATTCCTTTTGACCAAAATTAAGCCAAAGATAGGCATCCCTATATAAACCGAATAACCAGGCAATTTATTGTCGTGTTAAATTTTTTTTTTAAAAAAATTGCCAACTGGGCGGTAATCTTTACTTAGTACTATATAGCTATTTAAAATTTTGTAAAATCGCATGAATACCCCTGAACAAAAATTGTAAATAGCGAAGTAGTATATTTGGGCCATGAGTGCGGAAAAAATCATCAGTGACTGGAAGAAGCAGCAATTCAGGAATATCTACTGGCTTGAAGGAGAAGAGGATTATTATATTGATATGGTAATGGATCATGCAGAACACCATATCCTGAGTGAAGCTGAAGCAGGGTTTAACCTTACCGTTTTTTATGGCAAAGATGCAGACTGGGCCAGTGTAATAAATGCCTGTAAGCGGTACCCCATGTTTGCTGAGCGGCAGGTGGTATTACTAAAGGAAGCACAGCAGATGAAGGATATTGAGAAACTGGAAAGCTATGTAGAGCATCCCCTGGATTCCACCATTTTTGTGGTTGGCCATAAAACAAAAACGCTGGATAAAAGATCGAGGCTGCATAAGCTGCTTAAAAAATCGGCTGAGATATTCAATTCCGAAAAGATAAAGGACTATAAGCTGCAGGAATGGATCGGGGAATATGTACGTTCCCTGGGTTATAAAATAAATGCAAAAGCCATCAACCTGCTTGATGAGCATATCGGCAATGACCTTAACCGCATTGTAAATGAAATTGAAAAGCTGGCTTTAAATTTAAAAGGTAAAGAAGGCCTGCCTGCCGGTAGGCAGGAGATCACGGAGGACGATATTGAACAATTCATCGGCATCAGCAAAGAATACAATGTTTTTGAGCTGCAGGCAGCCATTGCAAAAAAAGACCTTGCAAAAGCCATAAAGATTATCCAGTATTTTGAAGGTAATCCAAAAGCTGGGCCAATACAAATGGTGTTGCCGGCATTGTATGCCAGCTTCAGCAAAGTATATACTGTTTTTGGTATGCAGGACAGGAGCGAAGCTGCACTTAAACCGCATTTCTATTTCAATAGTACCGCAGTAAAGAATGCTTTGGAAACAATTAATAATTATGGTTACGACGGCATAGAAAGGATCCTTTTATTACTGCACCATTATAATTTAAAAGGAGTGGGGGTGGGTGATACCGGAACATCGGATGCATCGTTAATGAAGGAAATGGTGGTTAAGATGGTTCGGTAGGAACACGCCTTGTGTAGGAACACGCCTTATGGCGTGTTCAATTTAGGAATTCGCCTTTGGCGAATTTTGAACACGCCACAAGGCGTGTTCCTACAAATATTCCAAACTATCTTCCTTATCCCTATGCAATTGCATCTTTAACGCCTCCAGCCCATCAAATTTCACTTCACTGCGTAAATATTTTTTTACAGCCACCCTGATAACCTGGCCATAGATCTCTTTTGCAAAATCAAAGATATTAACTTCGGTAACCCTCACTTTCCCATTCACGGTGGGCCTAAAGCCGATACTCATCATGCCTTTATAGGTATTACCTTCAACCATTACATACACCGCATAGATACCATCGCCTAAACAAATCTTCTCCTTATCCGTGCTTTTTAAATTGGCAGTAGGATAGCCCAGTTCCCTGCCTATCTTATCACCATGAAATACTTCTCCCTCAAAGAAAAAATCATA
>JBKJMZ010000147.1:0-2723 GCA_046596255.1 Ferruginibacter sp.
GTGATTTTGGTATTAACAGCGATGCCACTTCAACATTAGCAAAAACAAAAACAAGAACTACAGTTGCGGATGGATATACCAAAATACTGGCCGACCTTGATATTGCAGAAACAAATTTACCTGCCTCAACATCCGTAGCACCTGCACCAGTTAATGCCGCAGCTAATAAAACATTCCGTGCCACCAAGGCTGCAGCCATTGCATTAAAAATGCGGGTGAGGCTGCACATGGGCGATTGGCCAAACGTAATTGTTGAAGGCAACAAACTGGTACCCGCCACACCTAATTTACTAGCATATCCAGGCTTTGTAAGCCCTGTTGGTGGCTGGAAGTTAGAAACATCACCGCTTACCCCATTCACTCCGGCTGGATGGCAAGGCAATGAAACAATTTTCTCTATCAGAAATGCCGCAACTGATAACGCAGGTGTAAACGGGGCTTTAGCGTCAATGCATGGAAATACAACAATTGGCGGAAGAGGAATTATCAGGATAAGTCCTATAATTTATAATTTGCCGGCTTTTCGTTGTGATGACCTGAGAAGAAACCTGATGGGTATAATAGGTTCGGGAGCAACAGCTAATTATTTAACTACAAAATATACTGACGCCACTACCAATACCGATCCTGCACCTTTGATCCGTTATGCAGAAGTGCTGTTAATTTTAGCTGAAGCTGAGGCAAGGCAAAATGGTATTACACCCAGGGCTTTGTTTTTATTAAATGAAGTGCGTAACAGGGCATTACCAGGTGGGCCAGGTAACTTTACAACCCCTCCAGTAAATACTTATACTGCGGCTTCATTCTTAAATGCCAACGCTTTGGTTAAAGCAATTTTGGATGAAAGAAGAATTGAATTTATTGCAGAAGGAAAGCGATGGGGTGATATTCACCGTAATGCAACGGATCCAAACTTTACAACAGGCGGCATACCGGCTAAAATTGGTATTGGAGCATCTACTTTCGCTATGTATAGCTGTGGTGCTGGTAGTGCAACATATACTACGGCTATTGCTGCATTTCCTTACACTGATTACAGGTTCTTATGGCCTGTACCATTCAGTGAATTGCAAACCAATTCCAATTATGCACAAAATCCCGGATATTAATAATCTTTATAAGTATAAGAAACCTCCAGCCAACGGCTGGAGGTTTCTTTATTTAAATATCAAGCATTTATTTTAAAACCTCTGCCAGCTTCCTCTGCAGTTCATTTCCTCTTAACCCCGTGGCAATGATCTTCCCTTGCGGATCGATCAAAACGTTATAAGGAATGCCGCTTATGCCATATAAGGATACAGCAGCACTGTTCATGTATTTCAGATCGCTTATTTGCTGCCAGGCCAAATTATCTTTTTTAATTGCGCCGGTCCAGTCATCTTTTTCTTTATCGAACGAAACCCCTAAGATGGTAAAGTTTTTCTCTTTGAATTTATTGTAGGCAGCAACCAGGTTTGGATTTTCCTCCCGGCAGGGAGCACACCAACTGGCCCAGAAATCAACCAAAACATATTTACCCCTTAACTGGCTTAATGTAAAAGGCTTGTCATTAACATCGTTCATGGTAATTTCAGGTGCGATATCTCCAATAGCGGCACCAGTTGCCGGCGGGGCTTGTGTTTGGGTAGCAGCCTGTTTCTTAACATAAGCAAGTGCATCGGCAATGCCTTTATGTTTTGGAAAACGGGTTATGAGCTTCGTTAAAGGAGCTTGAAATTCCGATAATCCTACAGGTGGCATAGTTGCGGCAAATAATGAAACCACCGGGCTTTTAGAGGAATCAGCATATTTAAAACAATAGCTGGTAAAGTTTTCACTTAAACTATTATACTCATCAGCAATTGATTTAAAAGTACTGTCCGATTCTGTTATGCCTGCTTTTGCAAACTCAGTAAGCAGCCTGTTCTTGTTAGCGATCAACAAGCCCATGCTGTCCGAATACAGCAAAAGCTTTTTCAATGAACTGTTGGCAGGTCCGCTGAATGATTGGAGAGCACGTTCCTGCCCATTGGCTGTTGCGGTAAAGTTGATCTTTTCTCCATCATTGATAAAGATGTAAGAATCTGTGCCGCCTTCGGTACGCAGCCTGTATAAACCCTCTTCAGCCGCAGTTACGTTAACAGTAAATTTTCCATCCACAATTTCTACGGTATCCAGCACAGCAGGTTGCTTTTCGCTAAAGTATAATTCTTCCACGTATATTTTTTTA
Organism: Ferruginibacter sp.; assembly: GCA_046596255.1. Taxonomy (GTDB): domain Bacteria; phylum Bacteroidota; class Bacteroidia; order Chitinophagales; family Chitinophagaceae; genus Ferruginibacter. The sequence continues at coordinate 2,210 of JBKJMZ010000147.1, forward strand.
TCCGTCGTGGATCTCAATTCACCCGTAAGCGTGAATTTTCCTTTGTCGGCTGTGCTGTTGCACGAAAATAAAATGGCAGCCAGGGCAGCTGCGGGAATCAGTTTTTTCATTTATTGATCGTTTAGTTTTTTTTCTAAAATGTTGTTTACTTTTTGCATATCTGCCTTGCCTTTGCTTAATCTTTTTACTTCGCCTGCAAACAATCCCAGTAACCCCTTTTTGCCGGAACGATATTCCTTTACTTTGTCCGGCATCTTTGTTATTACCTGATCAACCCATTGCTCCAGCGAGCCTGTATCATGCTCAGCTAATAGATTAAGTTCAGTGGCAATTTGCAATGGATCTTTTTTGGGGTCTTTTATTAATGCTGATAATACTTTAGTTGATGCTACTCCAAAATTAAGCTTACCTGTATTTGTTAAGTTGATCAGCGAAGCCAGTTGCACTGCGGGTAAAGAAAAAGATTCATAGTCAATACCCTGTTCATTCAAATGGCTTTTAACGGGGCCCAACA
>JBKJMZ010000181.1:0-10695 GCA_046596255.1 Ferruginibacter sp.
AGCGGCAGCGATATTGCCGCAGAAACAGCAGGAATTGTTTTAGTGAACAGTAATCCTAAAGATATTGTAAGTTTGATTTTATTTGGCAAAGCCACTTACCGCAAGATGATCCAGAATCTTATCTGGGCAACAGGTTATAATGTAGTGGCACTACCGCTGGCAGCCGGTGTTTTATATAACCAGGGTCTTTTATTAAGCCCTGCTTCCGGCGCAGTTTTAATGACAGTAAGTACCATTGTTGTTGCTATTAATGCAAGTATGCTGAAAGTAAAATAGTCTTTAAAAATAATTAAGCAGATGAATGAAATAAAACCTGTAATTTTTTTGATTCCTCTTTTTGTGTTTACTATTGTTTGCATATTATATTTCATCTTATTGAGAAAACCGGCTAATAAAAAAACTTTCAAAAAGTTTATTTTTATTTTGATTGTTTTTGCATTCCTGCTAAATCTTGCCTGGGAATTAATACAAATTCCATTATATAAAAATCCGGTGTATGATATTAAGCACGTAGCATTTTGTGCGCTGGCCTCAATTGCGGATGTGTTGATGGTGCTGCTCCTCTACTTTGGCCTTGCTTTTATTTTTAAAGATCACTTTTGGATACAACATTTTAAATTGACCCGGGTTTTACTGTTGGTTTTAATTGGTGGAGCAGGTGCTGTTTTATCTGAGATGCGCCATGTATCATTAGGCAGTTGGAAGTATGATGATTCGATGCCCATCATTCCTGGTGTTAATGTAGGTATTTCCCCCGTTTTGCAATTTATGATATTGCCCCTGTTTATCTATTTTTTAAGTTATAAATGCTTAAAAATGATGGGGCACCCAAAAAACCGCTGATTCCCCATCCTTCGGTTATGTATTTTAAAAAGCATGTCCTGGCTTTATAACAATTATGTTACAGGCTGCGTTTAATTAACGGAAGGTATCTTTAAACTTGAAAATCACGAAAAAGCCATTAATAATAAAAGTTTAATTTTAAGTGTTAAGATAGTAAGTATTTAAAAAATAAACGTAAAATTATAATAACTGTAATATGAAATTTACCTTTTTTTTAGTACTTGTAACCTTGCTTATCATAAGCTGCCAAAAAAATGATGACTCAAAAGAAACGATAGCACCCGATGATCTTGCAGCAGCCTCCGCAATGACAAGTGAGGCCTCTGTTATGCAACAATCTCTAAACAACCTGATCGCCGCACCCACTCAGGCCCAGCGGCGTTATTGGGATAGTGCATATCATCATCATGATTCTTTATTCTGGCATCATCATAATATTTACCACCATGGTACGTATACACACGATGATCATAGCCACCAATGGGTGCCTTATGATCCTTCCATCAATCATCATGGTCATCATCACCCTCATTACCCCGATCATCATAATGACTCATTGATCATTATCCCATCCAGCAATCATCATCACACCAATTGTGACCATCAGCCGGGGCATCATATTTGCCACCACCATACAATTCATTCACTGCATCAACTTCATAATGTTCATCATCCATGATTTTACGGGTATATCTTATCACATGTAACAGAAATTCATAATCAGAATTACTGTTGCATTATTTTGTATTATCGTGCTGTAATAATTAATAATTAAACCATAAGGCAGCTTGTTTTTTCTGAAATGGGTTACCGCAAATGGGATAGCAAGCAGAATATTGACTTACTCCTTGAAATAATTAATTCAAAATGAAACAAATAATTTCCTGTTTAGTTATACTGATAACTGTTGTATCATGTAATCAATCTCAATCTAAAACAGTTAATGAAGTAAAAGAGATCAGTTCACCGGCAACAGATTCCTGCGCCGAACCGTATTTATTTACGGATAAAAATGGGGTGGTTTTTTTATCCTGGATAGAAAAACAGCATAAAGAAAGTACGTTAAAATTTTCTACACTTTCCGGGGATCAGTGGGCAGCGCCTGTAACAATTGCTACCGGGAATAATTGGTTTGTTAACTGGGCCGATTATCCGTTATTAACTGGAGATGGCAAAAAAAACTTCGTGGCCCACTTTTTAGAAAAAAGTGAAAAAGGCACTTATACATACGACGTTAAGTTAGTTACTTCTGCTGATGAAGGAAAGACTTGGAGTGCTCCGGAAATTCTCCATGATGATGGGAAAAAAGCAGAACATGGATTTGTTTCAATGATTCCATACGAAGACAACTATTTTATTTCATGGCTTGATGGCAGGAATTCTGTAATGGAAACTGCGGGAGGACACGATGAAGGTCATCATGGACAAATGACGATACGTGGAGCAATTGTGGATAAAAAAGGAAAAAAATCTTCAGAGTGGGAATTAGACAACCGGGTATGCGATTGCTGCCAGACAAGTGCTGCCATCACTGCTAATGGACCTGTTGTGGTATATCGGGACAGGTCTGAAGAAGAAATAAGAGATATATCTATTGTGCGGCTTGTAAATGGTAAATGGACATCACCCAACCCTATTTATTTAGACAACTGGAAAATAACGGGATGCCCCGTAAATGGCCCGAGGGCTGATGCAAGGGGTAACAATCTTGTCGTAGCATGGTTTTCCTCGCCTGATGAAAAGGCACAGGTAAATATAGTTTTTTCTACTGATGGTGGAGCTACATTTGGTACTCCTATCCGTATTGATGATGGCGAAGGAATTGGCCGTGTAGATGTTGTTATGCTAGATGATAAAAGTGCGATGGTAAGCTGGATGGAAGGGTCAGTGATAAAAGCTGTTAAGGTTTTTTCTGATGGCAAAAAAGAACCATCGATTATTATTTCTGCTTCTTCAGTGTCGAGGTCAAGTGGATTTCCGCAAATGACAAAATCAGGTGATAACTTAATTTTTGCCTGGACGGATGAAAAGGAAAAGACGATTAAGATGGCAAGGCTTCCCTTAGAATGAGATAAAGCATACATGGCCTGCTTCAGGTATATCTTAACCAAATACTTTTCATTATCTGCACATTATGATAGTGACATGGGGTTTAGGGGGCAGGAATAACATTCGCTTATTAATTGTTAACTTAACATGTCCCTAATATATGTAGATTGCAATATTTAGCTTATGCCCCCATGCTTTCCGATTAATTTTCTTATTTTCGTATTTCATGAAAAAAGTAGTGCAAAAAATATTATTACTGGTTGCCGTAATTACGGTTACAGCACATAGCATTTTTCCGCATATACATCTGGATGAAATTATGGCCTTTGTTGAGAACCATCACCATGATGAACAATCTGCCGGTAACCATGATAACGATGATGCTGATAACAATAAAGACAATCAGCATAGCTTGTTTTCCTTTGCTCTGTTAGATGATGATTTTATTCCTGCAAACGGGCTGTCCAAAAACTTTGAATTATCACTTGAATATCTTCCTGCGCAAAACATCACGTTTCTATCAAATACTTATTCACTGAATACCAACCTGCATTGTGGCTGGAATAATGAGCATCCACCACCCAATACTTACCTCCCTGATCTTCCTTCCCGTGCTCCTCCCGCTATAACATAAACTGCCTTATCGGCATTATCAGGCTCTGCCTGTATATCTCATCATTACTCATGTAATTTTCATCATTGTATTTTTTATTATAAAAGATGCATTCTGATTAACGACTAAGCACAGAATTATGAAATATTTATTTACAATTTGCCTGTTGGCAATGGGTATAATTGGCTGTAAACAAAAATCTGCTAAAGAAGAAGCACCCGAAGAAGGTTTACAAGTTCTTGCTTATACACTTTATACCGACAGGTCTGAACTCTTTGTTGAGTTTAAACCGTTGGTGGTGGGGCAAACTTCAAATTTTGCAGCACACTTAACCCTATTGGGCGTAAACTTTCTGCCTTATACCGCAGGCACTGTAACCGTAAGTTTGGTTCAGGCTGGTAAAGGCTTAAAAAATACTGCCACTGCGCCAGGTTCACCTGGTATTTTCCGCCTGGCACTACAGCCTGTGCAGGCCGGTATGGGTAAATTGATTTTTGATATTAAAGCCGCAGGATTTACTGACCAATTCATCATTGATAGCATACCAGTATTTGCAGATGAAAAAACGGCAATAGCAGCGCAGCCAAAAGAAACAGGTGGTGAGGATATTTCATACCTGAAAGAACAGGCATGGAAGGTAGAGTTTGCAAATGCCCCGGTAGTAAAAGAAACCATGTTTGATGTAATTAAAGCCACGGGTGAAATTCAATCGCCACCGGGTGATGAAGTAACCATTGCTGCCAGATCAAACGGCATCGTAAAATTTGTAGGTAATAGCAATGTTACTGGGGCAGCCATCAGGGCAGGACAAACCCTGTTTACAATTACAGGAGGTGAGATCCCTTTTGAAAATGTGGAAGCTGCCAAACAAACTGCAAGGGCAGAACTGGCTACTTCAAAAATTGAATATACAAGAGCAAATGAATTAATAAAAGATAAACTCATCACACAGGGAGATTATCAAAATGCAAAACTCCGTTATGAACAGGCACAGATCAATTTGAATAACCTGGGGCGTAATTACAACGGCGGTAAAAGCCTGTCCTCTTCCATTAGCGGGTTCATCAAAAATATTATGGTGAGTGAAGGTCAATTTGTATCAGCTGGTCAGCCCCTTGCAACTATCACTAAAAACCAACGATTGATTTTAAGAACAGACGTATCATTGAAAGATGCTGGAAAGATCACTGGTATACAGGAAGCTAATTTTACCATTATCCAAAGCAAACAATCCTACAACACCAAAGAACTGAACGGAAGATTATTAGCTGTTGGAAAAAATACTGCCGGAAATTCGCCATTTATTCCTGTGTATTTCCTAATAGACAGCAGGCCTGGTATGCTACCGGGATCTTTTGCAGAAGTATTCTTAAAAACAACACCAATACTTAATGCTTTGGTCATACCTGTATCTGCTTTAGTAGAAGAACAAGGCATTTTTTATGTGTATGTACAAACAACAGGTGAAAGTTTTCAAAAACGAGAATTGAAATTAGGTGCAAATGACGGGCAGCAAGTACAGGTACTTTCAGGTGTGGCCGAAGGTGAAAGGTTAGTTATTAAAGGAGGGTATCAAATAAAATTATCCCAGGCAAGCGGTGCATTACCTGCTCATGGACATGAGCATTAAAAAGCCTCATCCTCCATCTCCTTCTCCGAAAGAGAAGGAGCGGCGAGGTGGAATATGTACAAACAATTAGTTCTTACACATCAGCAGTAGAATAAAGATAGACAATGAACAGAACGTACAAGTGGGTGACACTACGGGTGATACTATGAAAAACAAAAGCTGGTCATAAAATAAAAATAAAGCAATGTTAAACAGGATCATAAAATTCTCTTTAAATAACCGGGTGTTGATCATAGCAGCATCTATATTGTTATTGGTAACAGGAACATACACTGCTACAAAAATGGAAGTGGATGTATTCCCCGACCTCACGGCACCTACCGTGGTCGTATTAACAGAAGCTCATGGCATGGCCCCTGAAGAAGTAGAACGTTTAGTAACCTTTTCGGTGGAAACTGCGGTGAATGGTGCAGGGAATGTAAGGCGTGTGCGGTCCTCATCCTCTGCCGGGATTTCTATTGTATGGGTAGAGTTTGAATGGGGAACAGATATATACAGGGCAAGGCAAATAGTAAATGAAAAAATAAGTGTTGTAGCCAATCAATTGCCCATTGGTGTTAGTGCGCCGGTGATGGCTCCGCAATCTTCTATCATGGGTGAGATCATGCTGATCAGTGTTGCAGGAACTGCTACCAGTAAAATGGATACCCGTACAATAGCAGATTGGAATATCCGGCCGCTGTTACTTTCTATTGGTGGGGTATCACAGGTAGTAGTGATTGGAGGAGAGTATAAACAGTTCCAGATACTGGCTTCTCCACAAAAAATGAATTACTACAATGTATCCTTATCAGAATTGCTGAAGGCATCCGAAGAAGCAAATAAAAATGCAGCGGGTGGTTTTATGAGTGAATATAGTAACGAATATATTGTAAGAGGTATTGGCCGAACCAGCGATCTGAATGAGTTGGGCAGATCCCTCATAAAAAATGTGAATGGGAGCCCGGTTACTATCCAGGATGTGGCGGAAATAAAAATAGGCGCTGCTGTAAAGATCGGCGATGGTTCATTAAAAGGTAACCCTGCTGTGATAATAACAGTAATGAAACAGCCGGGTACCAATACATTGGAACTGACCAATAAAATTGATAATGCACTTGCCAACTTAAAGAAAACTTTACCAGCAGATCTAACCATTAACACAAAAATATTCAGGCAGGCCGACTTTATCAATGCCTCTATCAGTAATATCAATAAAACATTGATCGAGGGTTCGATCTTTGTTGTCATCATCCTGTTCCTGTTTTTAATGAACTGGCGACCCACATTTATTTCATTGATCGCTATCCCTGTTTCATTGATAACAGCCATTCTAACATTAAAATGGCTTGGTTTTACGATCAACACCATGAGCCTTGGCGGTATGGCCATTGCTATTGGCGCATTGGTTGATGATGCCATCATAGATGTAGAAAATGTTTTTAAACGGCTGAAACAAAATGCAGCTATGCCGGAAGCAGAACGAAAGGCAAAACTGGATGTAATATTTGATGCCTCGGTGGAAATAAGAACATCGATCATTAATGCCACCTTTATTATCATTGTTGCATTTGTGCCTTTGTTCTTTTTATCGGGCATGGAAGGCAGGTTACTGGCTCCCCTGGGTATTGCCTTTATTGTTTCGTTGTTTGCTTCATTGATCGTTGCCATTACCATTACGCCTGTTTTGTGCAGCTACCTGCTCACTAACGATAAAATGCTGAAAAGGCAGCATAAAGAAAGTTGGATCGTACGGAACCTGGGCAAGTGGTACGAGGGAAATTTGAAAACAGCGATGAACTTCAAGAAACTTATCCTGGCAATTTCAATTGCCTTATTCATTGGTGCGCTGATCCTGCTTGGTTTCCTGGGCAGAAGTTTTTTACCTGAATTTAATGAAGGTTCCCTGGTAGTGAGTGTTACCAGTTTGCCGGGTATATCATTGGAAGAAAGTAATAAGATCGGTTCAAACGTGGAAAAAGCATTACTTACCATCCCTGAAATAAAGATTACAACAAGACGAACCGGCAGGGCTGAGCTGGATGAGCATGCACAGGGAGTGAATGCTTCGGAAATTGATGCACCTTTTGTGTTAGAAAAACGCAGCCGTGAGGAATTTATGAAAAGTGTGAGGCAAAAACTGGCAGGTATTTCTGGAGCAAATATCACCATCGGTCAGCCTATTGGCCACAGGATAGATCATATGCTTTCCGGAACAAGGGCAAATATTGCCATCAAAATATTTGGTACTGATCTGAATAAATTATTTACGATCTCCAATCAGATTAAAACTACTATTGAAAACACCCCTGGCCTGGTTGACCTGAGTGTAGAACAGCAGGTACAGATTCCACAGGTGCAGGTAAAAGCCAACCGGGACATGTTGGGTAAATATGGTATTACTATTGGCGAGTTTGCTGAATTTACTGATATCGCTTTTGCAGGTGAAAAAGTATCAGAGGTATATGAAGGCAGCCAGCGCTTTGACCTGGTACTTCGTTTTGATGAAAGTAACAGGGGCAACCTGCAAAATATAAGTAATACCTTAATTGATACCAAAGACGGGCAAAAAATACCGCTTAACTATGTTGCTGATATTGTTTCAACAACAGGACCCAATACTATTAACCGGGAGAATGTACAGCGTAAAACGGTAGTGTCGGCAAATGTTGCAGGCCGTGACCAGAAAAGTGTGGTAGATGAGATAAGACAAAAGATAGAGACAAATATTAAACTGCCCGAAGGTTACAGGGTTGAATATGGTGGCCAGTTTGAGTCAGAAAAAGAAGCATCAAAAACATTACTGCTTGCATCATTGTTTGCATTGGTAGTCATTTTCTTTTTGCTGTATATGGAATTCAAGGATATAAAGATCTCCACGATTATTTTGCTCAACCTGCCACTGGCTTTGATAGGAGGCGTGTTAAGTGTATGGCTTACCTCGGGTATATTGAGTATACCGGCCATCATTGGCTTTATCACTCTTTTTGGAGTTGCAACAAGAAATGGTATCCTGCTGGTATCGCATTACAAAACCTTAACCGCACAGGGTATATCATTATATGATACTATTATACAAGGTTCCAAAGACAGGTTAAGCCCCATTTTAATGACGGCATTAACAGCAGGGCTTGCCTTGATACCATTGGCCATTGGAGGTGATCTGCCAGGCAACGAGATACAAAGCCCGATGGCTAAAGTCATTCTAGGCGGACTGCTGAGTTCTACGCTGATGAATTTATTTATAGTACCGGTTGTTTACTTTTTAGCGAACAAAAAAACAGAAAAGAAATGAAAAATCTCACGCTTTACGGAATAAGTTATTTTTTTATTGGAGCTGCAATTGCACAAAATGATGTAGACAACGTATTGAAACAGGTAGAAAAAAATAACATGTCCTTCCAAACTAATAAAAAATATTGGGAAGCCAGGCGGGCAGAAATTACAACTGGTTTAACCCCTTATGATCCGCAGGTGGAATATGACTACCTGTTTGGTTCACCTATTGGTGCCGGTAATCAAAAAGACTTTAGTGTTACACAACGACTGGATTTTCCTACTGTGTACAAAAGGAAAAAAGCACTATCTGGATTGCAGGTAACAAAAACAGCTTTAGAGCAACAGGTGTACCGGCAGGATATTTTGCTGGAAGCAAAATTACTGGGCTTGCAGATCATTTATTTGAACAAGAAAGGAGCTGAACTTAACCGGAGGTTGATCAACACACAAAAACTGGTTCAGGATTATCAAAAGAAATTGGATAAAGGTGATGCTATCATTTTGGATGTAAATAAAGCGAGGTTTCAGTTACTTAATATTAAGAATGAATCTGCACTAAATGAAAATGAAAAGCAGGTATTACTTACAAAACTCTCGGGGTTGAATGGAGGTATACCCATTGCTATCAATGATACCATATATCCCCTTTATCCTGTCATACCAGACTTTGAAATACTGGACAGCACTATTGAGGCCAATGATCCAATCATACAGGTATATGAACAGGAAAAGAAAATATTGCAGCAGCAGATTGCTGTACAAAAAGCAATGAACCTCCCCAAAATTGAAGCTGGTTATCATTCCCAGGGTATATTAGGTCAAAGTTACAGAGGATTTCATGCGGGCATCAGTATCCCCTTATGGGAGAATAAGAATAAGCTGAATGCTGTAAAGTCTAATCTTGAATATGCAAATTCCAATGCGGAAACTCATCGCCTGGGCCATCGCCTGGAGAATAAACAGTATTATGAACATCTCGATGTACGTTTAAAAACAATACAGGAATATAAAGAGCTTTTAACGTCCTTAAACAATACCAGCTTATTGAGCAAAGCACTTGCATTGGGGCAGATCACTATTATTCAATATTTCTATGATGAGAGTTTTTATTTTACTGCCTATGATAAATACTTACAGGTGGAATGGGAATATCAGCAGGCGTTGGCAAAGCTGTATAAGTATGTGTTGTAAAGGATAATGGGTGTAAAGTTGTACTTAAAATAACTTGATTTAATATTAACTTTAATAGCGGATAAATTTAGCTATTGGGTATAAGGTTTATATGAAAAAACTACTGTTGATCATACTGCTGGTTTCTAATTACACCTACGCACAGGTAACTCCCCGTACGAGGGATTCAGGCCATGTTGTCAACAAGCCCGATCACGATCCTCCCGAAACCATAAATGAGTACGCTGCGGCTCTGTCATTTAATATCTGCACAAATTCCATTACAGTTGACGATGCAACAGGATACGGCCCTGGCGATACGGTATTGATCATTCAAATGAAAGGCGCATTGATGGATACAAGCAATACAGCTTCATTTGGAACCATACTCGATTATAGGAATGCCGGCAATTATGAATTTAATTTCATCAGCCAGCGATCGGGTAATGTATTGACCTTACAAAATAAACTCACCCAAAGTTATGATATACCCGACGGAGTTGTGCAGCTGGTGAGGGTTCCAAAATATAAGTCGGGTTACTTCAGTGGTGGTTTAACCTGCGATGCCTGGAACGGGGCTAAGGGAGGTATTATTGCTGTGTATTCATCCATCAAGTTAACCTCGGTAGAAGATATTTATGTTTCGGGCAGGGGCTTCAGGGGGGCAAGAGGTGTTAATGCGACCAATACCGCAGGCAGTTGTGGTCAGAATAATTATTATTACCCGGCAAGCAGTGATTTTGCTGCTTCGAGAGGCGAAAGTATCGGCACAGTTTCGGCAAATTTTTTAAAAGGAAAGGGAAATATTGCAGGAGGAGGGGGGGGCGGTAACAGCCATAATAGTGGTGGTGGTGGCGGGGGTAATGGGGGTGCAGGTGGCAAAGGTGGTTTTCAATCTGATAGTTGTAATGCTACCCCATTGGATAATGGAGGTAGAGGTGGAGCACCTCTTCTCTACACCAATGCAGCCAATAAAATATTTATGGGCAGTGGTGGTGGAGCCGGGCATATTGATAATGCCGGTGTAACGGTACCGGGCGGCGGTAATGGCGGTGGTATCATTATCATAATAACAGAAGCACTTGAAATGTTTGAAGAACTTATTCATGCAAATGGTGATGATGCCGGTATT
>JBKJMZ010000210.1:0-4566 GCA_046596255.1 Ferruginibacter sp.
AGAATTTTACGCAGCAGGCAAGCCTGTTTATTGCATATATGTGGCTATCGGACAGAAGGCATCTACCATTGCAGGTGTTATGAAGACCCTGGAAGAGTATGGCGCTATGGCTTATACAACTATTGTTGCAGCATCTGCTTCTGACCCGGCCCCATTACAGTTCTACGCACCATTTGCCGGAGCTGCTATCGGGGAGTTCTTTCGTGATACCGGCCGCCCTGCTTTGATCATTTATGATGATCTTTCTAAGCAGGCCGTAGCTTACCGCGAGGTTTCTTTATTATTAAGAAGGCCACCGGGACGTGAGGCTTATCCCGGAGACGTATTTTACCTGCATAGCCGTTTACTGGAAAGAGCCGCAAAAGTGGTTTCTAAAGATGAGATAGCTGCGCAGATGAACGACTTGCCGGAATCTATCAGGCATTTGGTGAAAGGTGGAGGTTCTTTAACAGCCCTTCCAATTATTGAAACACAGGCCGGTGACGTATCAGCTTATATTCCTACAAACGTAATTTCTATCACCGACGGACAGATCTTCCTTGAAGGTAACCTGTTCAATGCCGGTATCCGTCCTGCTATCAACGTGGGTATCTCGGTAAGCCGTGTGGGTGGTAATGCACAGATCAAATCGATGAAGAAAGTTGCCGGTACCTTAAAATTAGATCAGGCACTTTACCGGGAGCTTGAGGCTTTCAGTAAGTTTGGTGGAGACCTTGATGCTGCAACCAAAAACGTAATTGACAAAGGTGCAAGGAACGTGGAAATATTAAAGCAGTTGCAATACTCACCAATGGCTGTTGAAAAGCAGGTTGCTATGATCTACCTGGGTACTCAGGGTCTATTAAGAGAAGTTGCTGTTAAAAATGTAAAGGCATTTGAAGAGCATTTCTTAATGGAACTTGAAAACAAGCATCCTGAAACTTTAGCCGAATTTAAAAAAGGTAATTTGTCGGATGATGGTATTAATAAAATTACCGAACTGGCAAAAGGCTTAACTGGTCAATACAAATAAAAAAAATCCACAGGATTCTGCGGACATACAATACACCCTGAAGGAGAGAAGCAATTCTCTCCCTTTTATTTTGGAAAATTGCCGAAATGGCATGGATTTAAATTGGCGCATTCTTTGTGAATTTAAAGCCATAAATTATTAGTTATGACTTTTAGTATCATGATAGTGTCCTTAATATTTATGGGCATTGGAATGTTGATCCAATACCGGTTAAAAAGCAAATTTGCTGAGTACAGCAAAGTACCTACAAGCAGTGGCTTAAGCGGAAAGGAAATAGCCGAAAAAATGTTGCGGGATAATGGCATTTATGATGTACAGGTGATCTCAGTTAATGGTTTTCTTTCTGATCATTACAATCCAGTTAATAAAACTGTTAATCTAAGCCCCGATGTATATACCGGCGCCACCGTTTCGGCTGCCGCTGTGGCAGCACACGAATGTGGCCACGCAGTTCAACACGCAACGGCTTATTCTATGCTGATGCTTAGAAGCAAACTTGTACCTGCGGTAAAGATCAGTAGCACTTTATCCCAATGGGTTATCATCATAGGCTTAGGCATGCTTGGTTTTGGAGGAGGTAGCCCTACAATTTTATTGGGTGGTATTGTTTTGTTTGCCATTACAACCCTATTCTCAGTAATCACACTACCTGTTGAGTTTGATGCATCGGCAAGGGCATTAAAGTGGCTGGAGAGTTCCCGTATCACACAAGGCACTGAACACGCAAAAGCAAAAGATGCTTTAAAATGGGCTGCATTAACCTATGTAGTTGCCGCCCTCGCATCTATTGCCATGCTCGTTCAGTACATATTGATATATCAATCCCGCAGCCGGGATTAAACAAATTAATGGCTTTTTTTTGGGCAACGCAATCAACTATATTTGCTTAGCAAATAATATTAAATAACAGCAATCTATATTATATGAATTTTGGAAAAGAATTTGAAAAATACGCAATAAAGCACCGTGGTATCAACAGCAATACACTTGATGGATACTTAAAGCAAAGTATTCCAAATGCTGTTGCAACTTTTCCCCCCTTGGGAGCCTGTCCCGATTCCTCGGGAGGTGAGGGGGCCGGAACTATTACCAATCTTACACCCAACATTATTGAAGAGCGCCAGATGAACATTGCCGTAATGGATGTGTACAGCCGGCTTATGATGGACAGAATCATTTTCCTCGGTTATGCCATCAGCGATGAAGTAGCCAATATTGTAACAGCTCAATTATTATTTTTAGAAAGTACCGACCGTACCCGTGATATACAGATGTACATCAACTGCCCTGGTGGTGGTGTGTATGCGGGACTGGGTATGTATGATACCATGCAATTCATTACACCGGATATAGCAACCATTTGTACTGGTATGGCCGCCAGTATGGGAGCTGTTTTGATGTGTGCAGGTGCAAAAGGCAAGCGTACCGCTTTAAAGCATAGCCGCATCATGATGCACCAGCCAAGTGCGGGTGCCGGCGGACAGGCAAGTGATATTGAGATAACTGTTAACGAGGTTATCAAAGTAAAAAAAGAATTATACGAGATCATTGCATTTCATACCGGACAGTCGGTGGAGAAAGTGCATGAAGATTGTAACCGTGACAAATGGCTTACCTCTACCGAAGCAAAAGAATATGGCCTCATAGATGAAGTATTATTGATGAATCCAAGAAAACAAAAAAAAGAAAATAAATAATAAAACATAGTTTATGAATTTTTATAACAATCGTTTTGAAGATGAGGACACACCTGAGGGAATGCCGGAAAACCCTATGGAAAAAATGCTGAGCAGCTGGCAGTTCGATAAAAAATTTATTGAGCACCGCAAAATATTTCTCTGGGGGCCGGTTGATGATAAAAGTGCCAAGGATATTACTAATCGTTTAATGTACCTTGAGGCAATTGATCCGGGAAAAGAGATCACCTTCTTTATAAACAGCCCTGGTGGAATGGTAACCAGCGGCATGGTCATTTATGATACGATGCAGATGATCAGCTCACCGGTTAGTACGGTTTGTATGGGAATGGCAGCAAGCATGGGCAGCATTTTATTAAGCGGGGGCGAAAAAGGCAAAAGATTTATTTACCCCAGCGGGCAGGTAATGATACACCAACCAAGTGGCGGCGGCCAGGGAACCAGCGCCGACCTGGAGATCATGGCTACACAAATACTGAAAACCAAACTTATGGGCGCCGAAGTGCTGGCTAAGAACTGTGGTCAGACCGTAGAAAAAATATTGAAAGATTTTGACCGCGACTACTGGATGGATGATAAAGAATCAATTGCGTATGGCATTGTGGATGCTGTAATGACAAAGATTTAGGCTCAATACTGAGAGAATATAAAAAAAAGTGCCTGTTCGGGCATTTTTTTATCATAATATCAAAAATGCAACGTTATAGAAAGATATGTTGTCTTAAATAGCAGAACGCTGCTTTTTTGTACCTTTACCCTTAATTAAAAAATCAAGCAGCTTTAACCCCATATGGCTAAACAACAAACTTTACACTGTTCTTTTTGCGGCCGCAACCGAGATGAGGTTAAGATACTCATTGCCGGGCAAGATGGGCATATATGTGAGAATTGTGTGGAGCATGCTGAAGAGATCATAGAACAGGAACTGGGGGGTAATACAAAAGAAAGTAAACAGCATTCAAACCAGGCTCATAAGTTAACCGTAAGAAAGCCAATTGAAATAAAAAAATTCCTGGATGATTATGTGATCGGCCAGGAAGATGCCAAGAAGATATTAGCAGTTGCCGTTTATAATCACTACAAAAGATTAAATCAAAAAATTGAAAATGATGTTGAGATAGAGAAAAGCAATATCATCATGGTTGGTGAAACGGGTACAGGTAAGACCCTCCTGGCAAAATCCATTGCCCGTATGTTGAATGTGCCTTTTGCTATTGTGGATGCTACTGTATTTACCGAAGCGGGTTATGTAGGCGAAGACGTGGAAAGCATGCTCAGCCGTTTATTACAGGCATGCAATTATGATGTAGCTGCTGCTGAAAAAGGAATTGTTTTTATTGATGAGATAGATAAGATAGCCCGTAAAAGCGACAACCCTTCCATTACAAGGGATGTAAGCGGCGAAGGTGTTCAGCAGGGCTTATTGAAATTACTGGAAGGAACAGAAGTATTGGTTCCACCACAAGGCGGGCGTAAACACCCCGAGCAGAAACTGATAAAAGTAAATACCCAAAACATACTCTTTATATGTGGCGGCGCTTTTGATGGCGTGAATAAACTCATCGCCCGACGCGTAAATACCAATGCCATTGGCTTTAATGTAAATAAAGAATTACAGGAATATCAACACAATAACCTGTTGCATTTTGTAAATGCGGTTGACCTGAAACATTTTGGATTAATCCCCGAATTGCTGGGCCGCTTACCCGTGGTTACTTATTTAAATCCCTTAGATGCCATAACGCTTCGCAGCATCTTAACTGAACCAAAGAATGCCCTGATCAAACAATTCACCCGTTTATTTGAAATAGAAGGTATAGAGTTGAAATTTGAACCTGCTGTTTTTGATTTCATGGT
>JBKJMZ010000003.1:0-6947 GCA_046596255.1 Ferruginibacter sp.
TAACCAACTGATCTCAATCTTTGTTAAAAGCATAGAAACAGCCAGGAAGAATAATGAATATCGAACAAGGAACAAGGATTTATGAAGTTAAAACCTAGCATTAACCTAGCATTATTCACCTAGCATTATTCTGCTTCAGACTTCCTTGTTCGTTATTCCTTGTTCCTTGTTCGATATTTGAATTTTGAAGTATAAAATTCATGCCCCTGATATAATTTAATCTCTTATATGCGAACGTGAATTCCACTTCCTTGTTCGTTATTCCTTGTTCCTTGTTCGATATTTGAATTTTGAAGTATTAAATACATCCCCCCGCTATAACTTAATATCTTTTATGCGAATAAGCAAGATGCCTGCTTCCAACTTCCTTGTTCATTATTCCTTGTTCAATATTTGTATTTGTTTTAGCAACAAGCTTTGATTATTAAGTACTTATTTTAATTAACTTTAGTACTTAATCCATCAGATCATGAGTGATACTATAACAACGGCTGCTCCACTTACTGCAAAAGATTTTGTTACCGACCAGGAAGTGCGCTGGTGCCCTGGTTGTGGGGATTATTCCATCCTGGCGCAGGTACAAAAGATCATGCCTACACTGGGTATCCCCAAAGAAAATATCGTAATTGTAAGTGGCATTGGCTGCAGCAGCCGCTTTCCTTATTATATGAATACATATGGCATGCATAGCATCCATGGCCGTGCAACTGCTGTTGCCAGTGGTTTAAAAGCTGCCCGCCCGGAGTTAAGCGTTTGGATCGTAACAGGCGATGGCGATGGCCTTAGCATTGGCGGTAACCATACCATACATTTGCTGCGCCGCAATTTTGATGTGAATATATTATTATTCAATAACCAGATATATGGCCTTACCAAGGGACAGTATTCCCCCACTTCTGAAGAGAATAAGGTTACCAAGAGTACGCCTTTTGGCAGTATCGATCATCCATTTAATCCTTTGGCACTGGCCATGGGCGCTGATGCAAGCTTTATTGCACGTACTATGGACAGGGATCCAAAGCACCTGCAAGCCATGTTGCTGCGGGCGCAGGAACATAAGGGAGCATCATTCCTGGAGATATATCAAAACTGCAACATCTTTAATGATGGCGCTTTTGAAATATTCACCGAGAAGAAGACCAAGCCCGATGAAGTATTGTTCTTGGAGCAAGGGAAGCCATTGATATTTGGTGCAACACAGAACAAAGGAATTAAACTGGATGGCTTTAAACCTGTGATCGTAGACCTTGCCGAAGGTGCAAGTACAGATGGGCTTTGGGTGCACGACGATAAAGATTTTTACAAAGCACAGATATTGATCCGCATGTTTGACGATCCAAAACTGGAAGGGCATTTACCCAGGCCTTTTGGTGTGTTCTTTGAAACGGACAGGGCCTGCTATGAAGACAGCATGACCATGCAGATAGAAGATGTGATCGCTAAAAAAGGAAAGGGTGACCTGGATAAATTATTGAAAGGGAGTGAGACCTGGGTGATAAATTAGGAGAAAAACATATTAATATAAAGCCGGGCATTTACCCGGCTTTATTATTTGATCAGTAAAATATATAATGTTCAATGTTCAATGATCAATATGCCATGTTCAAAGTAAGCAGTATACTGGATTTTGCAGAATGCTCTAATTTGAGAATTGAGCGTTGAGCATTGAATATTGAGAATTTCCCTCAGGCTTTTATCCTAATAGACCTTTCTTTACTAAATACTCCGCTATCTGCACCGCATTGGTAGCAGCACCTTTGCGCAGGTTGTCACTTACGATCCAGCAGTTCAATGTGTTTGGCTGCGTTTCGTCCCTTCTTATCCTGCCTACAAAAGTATCATCCTTATCATGTGCTGTTAATGGCATGGGATAGATAAAATTGGCTACATCATCTTTCACTACAACTCCGGGAGCCTTACTTAAAAGTTCTTTTAATTCAGCAAGGTCAAAATCATTTTCAAATTCTATGTTCACGCTTTCGCTATGTCCGCCCATGGTTGGTATGCGAACACAGGTGGCGGTAACCTGTATAAAATCGTCCTTCATGATTTTTTTTGTTTCAAGTACCATCTTCATCTCTTCCTTGGTATAACCGTTCTCCAGGAACACATCAATATGCGGTATAGCGTTCATGTCGATGGGATATTTATAAGCCATTTCACCTTCAATGCCTTTGCGCTCGTTCATCAATTGGGTAACTGCCTTAACGCCGGTGCCGGTAACACTCTGGTATGTACTTACCACCACTCTTTTGATCTTGTATTTATCGTGCAGGGGTTTTAGTACAACCACCATCTGTATGGTAGAACAATTGGGATTTGCTATGATCTTGTCTTCCTTTGTTAGTACATCTGCATTTACCTCGGGCACCACCAGCTTTTTGGTGGGGTCCATGCGCCATGCGCTTGAGTTGTCAATTACAGTGATACCTGCTGCTGCAAATTGCGGGGCAAGTTCCAGTGAAGTGATTCCGCCGGCGGAAAAAATGGCTACATCAGGTTTGGCAGCTATTGCATCGGCAGCACTTACAATCTTATACTGTTTATCCTTAAAGCTAATCTCTTTCCCGATCGACCTTTCGGAGGCAACGGGGATCAATTCATCTACGGGGAAATTCCTTTCGGCCAGCACCTGTAACATTTTACTTCCTACCAAACCGGTAGCACCAACAACTGCAACTTTCATTTATTATGCTTTTTTAACCGCAAAAATACGTCCTGAAACACAAAAAATAATTTAGTTTTTCTATTAACTTGTCCAGCATCCGTTTTACACAAAGAAAACTTTATGAAAAAGATGATCCTCCTGTTTCTTTCCCTGTCCTTTATCATTGAAATAAGCCTGGCGCAGATTGCAAACCGATACAATATTGTAATTGATGAGCTGATGGCCGATCCAACACCACAACTGGGTTTGCCCGGTAATGAATGGATAGAATTGCGCAATACTTCTTCAACAGCATTTAATTTGTTGGGCTGGCGGATCGGCGATGCTACGGGGCAAAGTGGTTCCATGCCTGCATATAATTTATTACCGGATAGTTTTGTGATCGTATGCGCAGGCAGCGCTGTTGCAGCCATGAGTGCATATGGACCTACGATCGCTGTCACCGGTTTTCCATCGCTGGATAATACCGGCGATATGATCTATCTCCGCAGTTCACAAAACAGGATAATTCATGCAGTAAGCTATACCGATACCTGGTACCGGAATGAGTTGAAGAAAGATGGCGGTTGGACTTTGGAGATGATCGATACCAAAAATCCATGCAGTGGTTTTACCAACTGGAATGCAAGTAAAGATGTAAAAGGTGGAACACCGGGTAAGCTAAACTCCGTTAATGCAGCCAATCCTGATGACATAGCCCCGCAACTGTTAAGGGCTTATGCCATTGATAGCCTTAACATCATTCTTATTTTTGACGAGCCTTTGGATAGTTTAAAAGCTGCCACTGTGGCTAATTACAACGTTAGTGATGGGATCGGTGCACCACAAATTGTTATTACAATTTCACCCGTGTTTGATAAAGTAAATTTAAGATTGACCATTCCGCTAAGCCGTAGTAAGGTATACACCGTAACAGTAACCGGCGTAACAGATTGTGTAAATAATCTTGTTGGTCCAAAGAACACTGCCCGTGTTGGATTATCTGAAGTTGCAGATAGCCTGGATATCGTTATTAATGAGATCTTATTCAATCCCCGATCAAATGGAACTGATTATATAGAAATATATAACCGAAGTAATAAGATCTTCGATCTGAAGCAAACATATATTGCCAATCGCAGCAGTACCGGTGTTATCAGCAATATCAAACAATTGAGTTCAGAAAATTATTTATTATTCCCGCAGGATCATATGGTCATTACAGAAGATCCTTCCATTGTTAAAAGAGATTACATCACGCTAAATATGGATGCCTTTGTATCTCTTGCTTCTATGCCCTCGTTCAATGATGATAAAGGTGATGCGATCATCTTAAATGCCCAGGGCAATTTTGTAGATGAATTAAAGTATGATGAAAAATGGCATTTTAATCTGATCGATAACCGCGAGGGAGTTGCGCTGGAAAGAATTGATTACAATGCGGTAACACAAAACCCCGATAACTGGCATAGTGCTGCTACCAGTGTTGGATATGGTACACCCACGTACAAAAATTCGCAGTACCGGTTAGATCTGCAGGTACCCGGAACGATAAGGGTAAACCCGGAGATCATCTCTCCTGATAATGACGGCATGGATGATTTTGCTACCATTGATTATAGTTTCCCATCAGCGGGCTATGTAGCAAATATCACTATTTTTGATGCCAATGGAAGAGCAGTACGTTACCTGCAGCGAAATGCATTATGCGGAATAAAAGGTAATTTTAGATGGGATGGTTTAGGAGAGCGATATCAAAAACTGCCGGTTGGCATTTATATTATTTATACCGAAGTGTTTAATTTAGGTGGAAAGAAAAAACAATTTAAGAATACAATCGTACTGGCCCGAAAAAATTAATTCGTCCTCGTCGTAGACGGGAAAAATAAAAAATTGCCACGAATTGCACGAATTTTCACGAATAGTTTTTCATTCGTGTTCATTAGCGAAATTAGTGGCAAATAATTATTGATCATATAAAACTAAAACTATGCGCATTAAACTACCTGCAGCCATTATTTTTGCAGCGATCTTAATTTCATCCTGTAACAACAAAGACGCAGAAATGACAAACACCGCATTTAAATGGCCCGACAGTGTTGCAGCCCCGGTTGCAGAAAAAAAGCCAACGGAGCTGGTTGCCCATGGCGATACCCGTATTGATAATTATTACTGGATGAATGATTTTTTTAAAAAGGGTCCCGACAGTACCAAAGTAGTAGACTATCTAAAAGCAGAGAATGCCTATTATGACACGATAATGAGCGGAACCAAAAAGCTGCAGGAAGATCTGTACATCGAAATGAAAGCGAGGATAAAAGAAAAGGATGAGAGTGTGCCGGTATTTAAGAATGGCTATTTTTATTATAGCCGCCTGGTAGAAGGAAAAGATTATTTTGTGTATTGCAGGAAGGAAGGGAGCATGCAGGCTACAGAAGAAATTTTGCTGGATGTGAATGCTATGGCTGAGGGGCATAATTATTTTTCTGCCACGGGTTTTAATGTAAGCATGGATAATAAACTCCTCGCTTATGGTGTTGATATGAAGAGCAGGCGCCAATATGATATCTATATCAAGAATCTGGAGACCGGAGAAATATACAAGGATAAAATACCGAATGCAGAAGCAGACCCCGTGTGGGCGAATGATAATATGACATTGTTCTATACAGCCAAGAACCCCGTTACCCTTTTATCAGAAAAGATCAAAAGACATAAGCTGGGTACCGATGCAGCAACGGATAAGACAGTGTACGAAGAAAAAGATCCAACCAATTATATTGGTGTGGGTAAAACAAAGTCAGATAAATTTATACTGATCACTTCGCAGGCTACTTTGTCATCAGAAGTAAAATTGCTTGATGCTAATAAGCCGGAAGGAACATTTACAGTTTTTCAACCCAGGATGAAAGAAGTGCTGTATAACCTGGATCATGCCAACGACAAATTCTATATACGCACCAATCTCAACGCAAAGAACTTTAAGATAATGACCAGTGCTGAAAATAAAACTGATTCCGCATCCTGGACAGACCTGATACCCCATAATGATAAGGTATTGATACAAGGCTTTGACCTGTTCAAAAATTATTTAGCCATATCCGAACGTAAAGACGGCCTTACACAGGTACATATTTTGAACACCAAAGACAACAGCTCACACTATCTTCCATTTGAGGAGGCCGCTTATGCAGCATACCTGGCATATATCCCGGATTATAATACAGATGTGATGCGGTATACTTATACATCATTAACCACACCCAGCTCGGTATATGATTACAATATGAGCACTAAGGAAAAAAAACTGATGAAGCAGCAGGAAGTAGTGGGTGGGTATAATATAAAAGATTACGAAACAGAAAGGGTTATGGCAACTGCCAAGGATGGAACAAAGATCGCCATCTCTATCGTTTACAAAAAGGGATTTAAAAAAGATGGCAATGCTCCTTTGATGCTGTACGGTTATGGCTCTTACGGCTCCAGCCAGGAAGCATCATTCAGCAGTGTTCGTTTAAGTTTATTGAACCGGGGTTTTGCATTTGCTGTTGCACATATCAGGGGCGGACAGGAAATGGGCAGGTACTGGTACGAAGATGGCAAGATGAAGAAGAAGATAAATACCTTCACTGATTTTATTGATTGTGCTGAATTCTTACTGGCCAATAAGTACACAAGCAAAGCCCATTTGTACACCAGCGGTGGAAGCGCAGGTGGATTGCTGATGGGTGCTGTTGTAAACATGCGTCCTGATCTATGGCATGGTGTTGTTGCCCAGGTGCCCTTTGTAGATGTGGTGACAACCATGAGTGATCCCTCTATTCCTTTAACCACAAATGAATACGATGAGTGGGGTAACCCCGCCGATAAAGAAAGTTATATGTACATGAAATCGTACTCCCCATATGATAATGTAAGCAAACAGGCCTATCCCAATATGCTGATCACAACAGGCCTGCACGATAGCCAGGTGCAATATTTTGAACCGGCTAAATGGGTTGCCAAATTGCGGGAAATGAAAACGGATAAGAATGTATTGCTGCTGCATACCGATATGGAAGCAGGACATGGCGGTGCATCGGGTAGGTTCAAGGTATTAAGAGATAGAGCAAGGGAATATGCATTTTTATTTGCGCTGGAAGGGATAACGAAATAAATTAATACCTGAAATAAAATGGCGGCTCCACTTAAGCGTGGGCCGCCATTTTATTTATATATGAATTAAAAGGTGAAATAACCCTATTTATTTTTAATTGGAGTAATACCATAATTAAAGATTAGGTTACATTCAAACCCAACC
>JBKJMZ010000144.1:0-9494 GCA_046596255.1 Ferruginibacter sp.
GGAGACCATTTCAGCCTGCAGGGCGCATTGGATATGTTCAAAAACGCTTCCTCTCCGGAAGAATTTGAAAAACTTATCAATACACCCGGTAAAAATATAAATAACCTTGACCTCAATGGCGATGGAGCCGTTGATTATATCAAAGTGATAGACAAGGCAGATAAAAATGTACATGCCTTCATCCTGCAGGTAGCTGTTTCGGAAACAGAGAACCAGGATATTGCAGTTATTGAACTGGAGAAGACCGGTGATACCACTGCCATATTGCAGATCATTGGCGATGAGGATATTTTTGGTGAGCAGGTTATCGTAGAAGCATCCGACGAAGGTGATGAAGAACTTAGTGATGACAATAAATCCGGCAATGGCCCGTCATCTTTATTTTATGAAAGTTATCGTGTTGTTGTAAATGTTTTTTATTGGCCATCTGTTCGATTTGTTTACAGGCCGGCTTATTTACCCTGGTCATCACCCTGGAGATGGCGTCATTACCCCGGCTGGTGGAAGTCCTGGAGGCCGCTGCCCTTTCATGTGTTTCATCCACGTCGCATGCATTACCACCGTCATTATGCAGTGGTGCGCACACATCGCGTTGCAGGTGCTCATCGTATTTACACACCACACCGTGCAAGTTCGGTAACTGTAAGGACAAGGCATTCTGTTGCCCGTGGTAATTATAAAGTAACACGTACAAGGGTTACGGGGCCAGGAGGAAATACAAGGGTTAAGACAACTGTGCAGAAAAGAGGAAGGGGAAAGAGGGGATAGACAATAAGTTTTATTTATGCAGCTGCAGGTATTTAGCCTGCAGTTTTTTTTATAAAATTGCCGGGAAGCCGGAAAGACGTTTTGTTTTAAAAGAACTTTTCTATTTCTGCAAGCAGATTTTAAATTAGATGGCTTGATAGCTCCACTGGCGGGCAGCGTTTTCACTTCCGCGCTGCACCCGCTCTTTTCTGCGGCATGAAAATAAAACCTGATTTATTTATAGATTTTTTTTTCTTTAAACATATTTTAAATTACATGGTTTGATAGCTCCACTGCCGCGGGCAGCGTTTTCACTTCCACGCTGCACCCGCTCCTTTCGTACTCCGCTGCGCTGCGTACGAATCCCGCCTGCGGCGTGACCGGACCGGCTGAGGCGCTTCAGTGAAAACTGGTAGTTATTTTATGCGGTGGTATATCACAACTCCTAAAAATAAGTTGACTCTCATTCCCCAAATGGTTTTTATAGATTATATTTAAGACTAGCAACCTGAAATACGCTATAAAGATTGAGGTGTAATCATCAGGGAACTGAATTTGAGTTTACAGTAGTACAAAAGTTAAATCAGGGTACCAACCGACAAACGGGGAGTAATCGTTTGTCGGGCTCCTTTTTTGTTACTTTTTTGGAGAAGCAAAAAAGTAAATAAAAAATTTCCATGGATAAATATATTCTTGCCCTAGACCAGGGCACAACCACCAGCCGTGCGATCATCTTCAACAGGCAGGGTTCTATCATTGCCGTTGCACAGAAAGAATTCACACAATTCTTTCCGCAGCCAGGCTGGGTTGAGCATGATGCCAATGAAATATGGAGCACACAGTTGGGCGTGGCCGCAGAAGTAATTACAAAGGCTGGACTATCAGCAGAAAATATTGCAGCCATCGGTATAACCAACCAAAGAGAGACCACCGTGGTCTGGGAAAGGGCTACAGGTAAGCCCATCTACAATGCCATTGTTTGGCAAGACAGGAGAACGGCATCCTTTTGTGATGAGCTACGTGCAAAGGGACTGGATACATTGATACAACAAAAAACAGGATTGATCGTAGATGCTTATTTTTCTGCCAGTAAAGTAAAATGGATACTGGATAATGTAGCAGGGGCAAGAGCAAAAGCAGAGAAGGGTGAGTTGTGTTTTGGTACAATAGATAGTTGGCTGCTATGGAATTTAACGAAGGGACAGGTTCATGCTACAGATGTATCCAACGCATCCCGTACCATGCTATGTAATATTCATACGCTTCAATGGGATGGAGAGCTTGAAAAAATATTTGATATTCCCGGCAATATGCTGCCCCAAATACGCAGCAGCAGCGAATTATATGGGACAACGCAAAATATTTTAACAGCACATAATATTCCTATTGCCGGTATTGCAGGAGATCAGCAATCTGCACTGTTCGGACAAATGTGTACCCAGCCCGGCATGGTAAAAAATACTTATGGCACGGGTTGTTTTATGTTAATGAATACAGGAGAACAGCCGGTGACCTCAAATAATAATCTATTAACTACAGTTGCGTGGAAAGTTAACGGTATAACAAATTATGCTTTGGAAGGAAGCGTGTTTATTGCAGGTGCTGTTGTGCAATGGCTGAGAGATGGCCTGGGTATTATTAAAACTTCGAGCGAAGTAGAAGTACTTGCAACCTCAGTAAATTCGGCAGAAGGCGTATATGTTGTACCTGCTTTCGCTGGTTTGGGCGCACCTCACTGGAACCAATATGCAAAAGGAACAATGGTTGGTATTACAAGAGGAACCACCGCTGCACATATTGCCCGGGCTTCTATTGAAAGTATTGCTTACCAAACCATGGATGTTTTAAAAGCAATGGAAGCCGATTCAGGTATTTCTATAAAAGAGTTACGCGTTGATGGTGGTGCCACTGCCAATAATATGCTGATGCAGTTTCAGGCAGATATGCTGAACACAAAAGTTGTACGTCCAACAATTACAGAAACAACAGCATTGGGTGCTGCATACCTGGCAGGGCTGGCTGTTGGTTATTGGGACAGTATTGAGGAGATACAGGGTCAGTGGCAGGTTGACCGGAGTTTTGATACTTCAATGACGGATGCAGAGCGGTCTACGCTTAAAAAAGGGTGGCAAAGAGCAGTACGTTCAGCAATTGCATGGGCGGATGATAAATAATTTTATGACACGAATTATACTGATTATACGAATTACACTAATTTAAAATGTAGATTTATAATTCGTGTAACCATTAACCAACTGCATATGAATAATTTCATCTTTGAACTTATAGGCACCGCATTTTTAGTTCTACTAGGCGATGGCGTTGTAGCAAACGTGCTTTTAAATAAAACAAAAGGGAATAATGCGGGCTGGCTCGTAATCACTTTTGGATGGGCTATTGCAGTTTTTGTGGGAGTATATATTTCAGCTCCGCAAAGTGGTGCACATTTAAACCCGGCTGTAACCATTGGTCTTGCCGTTGCAGAAAAATTTGATTGGGCACTTGTACCCACATATATCGCCGGGCAGTTTGCCGGTGCAATGATCGGCGCTTTATTGGTTTGGATAACCTATAAGCAGCATTTTGATGAAACAGCCGATGCCAATACCAAATTGGCGGTATTCTGTAACAGTCCTGCCATACCCAATATTACTTTCAATTTAATAACCGAGATGATCGGCACATTTGCGCTGGTATTTGCCATCTTCTTTATCACCGGTGCGGATGTTAAGCTTGGTGCGCTGGACGCCCTTCCGGTTGCCCTGCTGGTATTGGGGATCGGCCTCAGCCTGGGTGGGCCCACAGGCTATGCCATTAACCCGGCCCGTGACCTGGGTCCAAGGATCATGCATTTTATCCTGCCTATTAAAGGGAAAGGTAGCAGTGGCTGGGGGTATAGTTGGATACCGGTTGTGGGGCCGTTAATTGGGGGGATTTTGGCTGCTTTGCTGTTTAAAATGCTGTGATTTTTATACTTCGCAGTCAATTTTATTAAGTTAATCCGCCTGCGGCGCCCTTTTTCTGGAACGCAGATTTTTATGATGATTACGATAAATTATGATCGATCTGCGAAAATCTTAATTATCATAAAAATCTGCGTTCTAAATAAGCACTGCAAGTGCTTAACTTAATAACATTATCATTATATAAATAAGCCTGACAAAGGCCTATCTACGCTTTCATTATAGCCCAATAGGAATCCACTGTTGAAGGGAGCCCTTCGTACCCTCAGGATAAACTCTACCAATGCAGCCAAATCAAGGCTCAAAAGTATGTCACCCCGAAAGAATCGGGGCAAGCAAAAAAAATCTACTCAAATTTTTAATTCCAACCCTCAACCCTTACCTTTGCGGCTCGAAAATTAAACCTCATTTTATATGGCCAATACTGGTAAAGTAAAATCGATCATCGGCGCTGTGGTTGACGTTCAGTTTGACAATGACAGCAAACTTCCCGAAATTTTAAATGCACTGGAGTTAAAACGTGACAACGGTGATACTTTGGTGTTAGAAGTACAACAACACCTTGGTGAGGATAGTGTACGCACCATTGCGATGGACGGAACTGAGGGCCTTGTACGTGGTACAGTTGTAATTGATACGGGTAAGCCAATTGCTATGCCAGTGGGTGATGCAATCAAAGGCCGTTTATTTAATGTAACAGGCGATGCAATCGATGGTTTACCACAGGTTAGTAAAGAAGGTGGCCGTCCTATTCACGCCAAGCCGCCATTATTTGAAAACCTCAGTACAGCTAATGAAATATTGTACACCGGTATTAAAGTAATTGACCTTATTGAGCCTTATGCAAAAGGTGGTAAGATCGGTTTGTTTGGTGGAGCAGGTGTGGGCAAAACCGTACTGATCCAGGAATTGATCAACAATATTGCCAAATCATATAGTGGTGTTTCGGTATTTGCCGGTGTGGGAGAAAGAACCCGTGAAGGAAACGATTTGATGAGAGAGATGATAGAGGCAGGTATCATGAACTATGGCGAAAAGTTTAAACATAGCATGGAGGAAGGTGGATGGGATCTGAGTTCGGTGAATATGGAAGATCTGAAGGAATCAAAAGCAACATTTGTTTTTGGACAAATGAACGAACCACCGGGAGCAAGGGCTCGTGTAGCTTTGAGCGGTTTAACCATTGCTGAATATTTCCGTGATGGAGATGGTACGGGACAGGGAAAAGACATTTTATTCTTCGTAGATAATATCTTCCGTTTTACACAGGCAGGTTCCGAGGTATCGGCTTTATTAGGCCGTATGCCATCTGCAGTAGGTTACCAGCCAACACTGGCAACAGAAATGGGATTGATGCAGGAAAGAATCACATCTACTAAAAATGGTTCGATCACATCAGTACAGGCGGTATATGTACCTGCGGATGATCTTACTGATCCGGCACCTGCAACAACATTTGCCCACCTGGATGCTACTACAGTATTGAGTCGTAAGATCGCCGATCTTGGTATCTATCCTGCAGTAGATCCTTTGGATAGTACATCACGTATCCTTACTCCATTGATCGTAGGTGACTTGCATTATGATACAGCAAACCGGGTAAAATTAATTTTACAACGTTATAAAGAATTACAGGATATTATTGCCATCCTTGGTTTAGATGAATTGAGTGATGAAGATAAACTGGTTGTATCAAGAGCACGTAAAGTGCAACGTTTCTTAAGTCAGCCTTTCTTTGTGGCTGAGCAGTTTACCGGGTTAAAAGGTGTGTTGGTTTCTATCGAAGATACTATCCGTGGTTTCAATTCAATTATGGATGGCGAGGTTGATGAATATCCGGAAGCAGCATTCAACCTGGTAGGTACTTTGGAAGACGCCATTGAAAAAGGTAAGAAGCTGATGGAAGCGGCGAAGGTGTAAAAACCCCCTCCGCCCCCTGAAGGGGGAACTGAGGGCAACAGCTTATATTTTAGTAAACAGTTCTTAAATTTACTGGTGCAAGTTTTTTTTGGGAATGAACATTTGTCTTCCATGGCAACATCGTTGTGAACTTGTTCTGTTCCTCTTTTCTTTTAGTAAAAGGAAAGAAGAATCTCACTTGTACTGCATACCATTATTAAACAATTTAAAATGAAGCTCATTTTATCCTACTCAGTATAATGATTAGGTTATAAAAGAGCTTTAAAGCCTCCCCTTGGGGAGGTTTGGAGGGGCTTTATGACACTAGAAATTTTAACACCCGAACAAAAAATCTTCAGCGGTGATGTTTACGGCGTTCAATTGCCAGGCATTGCAGGTTTGTTTGAAGTATTGGACAGGCATGCTCCCATGGTAAGCGCATTAAAAGATGGCAACCTGAAAATTTTAAAAGATAAAACACAGACAACTTCCTATACCATTAAAAGTGGTTTTGTAGAAGTTTTGAATAACAAGACCACAGTGCTGGTTGAAGGTGCCGTAGAAGTTTAAACTATTAACTGCCTATAATAAGAACCCATACAATTGTGTGGGTTTTTTTATTGTATATATTTGTCAGCATGCAATACAGGATCTCCATAATCATACCTACATATAATGAGGCTGCATCCATTAGCCGCCTGGTTGTATATTTATTCAAACATGGTGGTGATATGGTGCATGAAATAATCATCAGTGATGGCGGTAGTACTGATCAAACTGTAATGCTGGCTCAACAGGCTGGGGCCAAAGCAGTAATTTCTCCTCAACAAGGAAGAGCAGCACAAATGAATTATGGTGAACAGATCTCTCATGCTGATATTATTTATTTTATACATGCAGATTGTTTTCCCCCTGTAAGTTTTGCCTCTGATATAATTGATGCGGTTAACAGCGGGTTTGATTTTGGCCGCTATAGAACCCGGTTCAATTCACCAAAATTCCTGTTGAAGATAAATGCATGGTTCACCCGGTTCAATTGGTTTATCTGTTATGGAGGAGATCAGACTTTGTTTGTAACCAGGGATATTTTCAAGAGCTCAGGGGGTTTTAAAAATGAATTGCTGATCATGGAAGAGTATGAATTTTGTGAACGCCTGATGCAAAAAGCCCGGTATAAGATATTTGCAGATGCAGCATTAATAAGTGCCCGTAAATATGAAGGTAGAAGCTGGCTGCAAGTACAGATGGCAAACCGGAAAGCCATTAAATCTTTTAAAAAAGGATTGCCCCAACAGCAAATTTTAGAAGCATATAAAAAAACCCTGGGCAAATAATCCTGAATTCATTTCACTTATTAATCCACAGTAAGACTTTATTCGTAATTGTAAATAATGGAAAGATTCATTCATGGGATACAACAGGTAGGTATTGGAGTAGCTGATGCTGATATGGCGTTTAAATGGTACTGTAAAGTTTTGGGAATTGATATATTGGTATTTAAAGACAAAGCCCGGGCAAAGTTGATGCAACGCTACACCGGGAATGTTGCTAAAATGCGTTACGCCATACTGGCAATGAACCTACAGGGCGGCGGCGGTTTTGAAATATGGCAATACATCGAAAAAAAACCCGCAGCCGCGGCATTTGAAATTGCATTAGGCGACCTAGGCATTTTTGCCACAAAAATCAGGTGCAAGGATATTACAGCCACATATAATTTTTACAAAACCGAAGGGGTAAATATTTTAACCGTACCGGATGTTAATCCAGAAAACAAAAAGCATTTCTACATTAAGGACCCCTGGAATAATATTTTTGAAATTATTGAAGATGATTATTGGTTTACCAACGAAAACAAACTTACGGGTGCGGTTTCAGGCGTTGTAATTGGTGTAAGTGATATGGAAGCTTCCATAAATTTTTACAGCAATGTACTTGATTTTAATGTTTTAGTTTCTGATACGGCATCTGTTTATAAAGACCTGGCTGGTCTGCAAGGTGGCAATAAAAAATGCCGGCGTGTAATACTGCGTAACAATTATAAAGCAACAGGTGCATTTGGAAAATTGTTAGGACCGGTTCATATCGAATTAATTCAGGGTTACGATTATCAGCCTAAAAAAATATACAAAGACCGGTATTGGGGCGATCTTGGTTTTATACATGTATGTTTTGATATAGGTAATATGCAAGAGCATGAAAAAATCTGTGAAGGGAAAAATTATCCACTTACTGTAAACAGTGCCAACAGCTTTGACATGGGTGAAGCATCGGGCCATTTTGCCTACAATGAGGATCCCGATGGTACATTGATTGAATATGTAGAAAGCCATAAAGTACCTATAGCAAAAAAAATGGGGCTGTACCTCAACCTTAAAAAAAGAGACCCTGAAAAAAGCCTGCCCAACTGGGTTGTGCGGTGTTTGCGTTTCAGCAGGGTTAAATGATGTTAAAGCTGTGTCTTTAATTGAACAAAAGCCCAGGCTGTAAAAGGAAGCACCAGTATAAGTCCAAATGCAAACCAACTGCCCGTAAAAAATAATAACAGCAAACTTAGGAGTAATAAAAGTAGCGGATAAAATAAAAATAGAAAAGCAACAATTTTTGAATCATCATGGCCATTTTCTTTAATTAATGTATCACCGAGCATCTTCACCAAATAAAAAACCGGGGCATGTAAAATATAGCCGATGAGCGCTGGTATAAAAAGTGCTATTTTTTTTACAGTAGGTTGTTTTAGGTAGAATAATTTGTGTTGCGTTGCTTTATCGGTTTCGTCTATTTCATAAACATACTTACTCAATTGCTGGTTTAAAGTTTCATTAAACTTCCTGATGGCATTGCCATCTGTGTCTTTATAGTTTATGTCTTCTTTTGTAATAATATCGCCAAACGAAAGCTTTAAATTTTTACCAAATCTGCTGAAGGAACTGTAGTTAATAGCCACCGGTAAAACCTGCACATCAATGCCATCCTGCCAACTATTGATGGCGAGCCTTGCCGTTCCTTTTTTAAGGGGCCGCAAATGCCATTCATTAACGCATCTTCCTTCGCTAAAAATGAGTACAATGCCTTTTTTTTTGAAGAGTTCTTTACAAAGATTAAAGGTTGTGTAATTCTCTTCCAGGTTTTCTACCCCTTCACTTACCCGGTACACCGGAAACATTTTAAACAACCGTAAAAATTTAGCTGCTGTCTTATTTTTAAATGCATCGCCACGGGCAAGCGAATAAATGGTACCATCAAATAAAGTGCAGAGTATAATAGCATCTAAAAAAGAATTGGGATGATTGCAGGCGAGAATAAGCGGCCCTTTATGTTTTAGAAATTCTCTTTTATTAATTTCTATATTTCTGCAATAAAGCGGTAAGGCAAGCCGGGCTATGATTTTTACAAAGCTGTATAACAAAGCAGTTTTTTATTTAAATATAGGATTTTAAATTTCATTTCAGTATGTCTGAAAATTACTGGTGCTTATCATCTACTCCAAAAACAACAGGTGCTTCGGGCTTTTTTATGTAGGTTTTAAAAATCCTGTCCCAAAAACTGAATACAGAACCATAGTTGCTGTCAGTTTCTCTTTGTTTGTTTGAATGATGGATGCGGTGCATCAGCGGAGAAGAAAAGAGTTTCCTGTACAGCATATCCATTTGCTCTGTAATGCTGATATTGGAATGATGAATAACAATGGCTAAAAAGAAAAAAGCTTCATAAATAAGTACTGGCAAAAAAGAAAACCCCATCAGTAGCAACACAGCAGTTTTATAAACTACTGAAAATAATAATTCTATTGCATGAAAACGTAATGCTGTTGTAGTGTTCATCATTTCATCACGATGGTGAAAACTGTGGAAGCGCCACAAAAAACCTTGTGTGTGATTAAAC
>JBKJMZ010000194.1:0-14162 GCA_046596255.1 Ferruginibacter sp.
AAAACAATAAAACTGGTTAAGCAATAATTGTCATGGTTTAATAGTTAAGGCCATCCGCCACGGCGGATGGCCTTTTTTTATGAGGTTTAAAAATCTAGAATTTAAAATACACAAACAGCCTTCCAAAATTCTTGCTGTCATTTTCAATGCGGTGATACAATGGTTTGATATGCGGGAGTTGTAAAAACCGTTCTACTTTTTTTCTCAATTGACCGCTGCCTTTCCCGGGGATGATCTCTACTTCTTTAATTTTTTTATCAATGGCATCTTCAAATGCCTGTAGCAATGCTTTATCTATTGCTTTGCTGTTGTTGTAAATATTGTGAAGGTCAACTTTAAGGCGGGCCATATCGTGAATAAAAATGTTGTTTTTTTGAACGCCGATACTGGATACTTGATACTGGATAGGGTTCAATTTCTGAAGAGCTTTTCCATATATAAAATCCATCCAATATCCAGGATCAGGAATCAATCAGCTTAATCCCCTCTTTCTCAAAACTGATCTTGCGTTGTTTGTAAAGGTTTCCGGTTGTCATCTTAAATGTTTTCTTACTCATACCAAAAAATGAATAGATATCCTCCGGATCGCTTTTATCATGATAGGGCAGATAGCCATCATTTTCTTTTAACAGCCTGATAATTTTTCCTGTTTCATCTTCCACACGATTATAACCTGGTTTGCCCGCTGATACATCGATCCTGTAACGCAGGTCACCTGTTTTCTCTTCGGGGTATATCTTTTTGATGAACCCCGGGAACCGGTCACCGCCAGTAATATTTCTGTAGATCTCGTTATGATGTAAAACGCCGGTATGTTTATTATTGATGATCACAACATAGCCAATATCAGTGCGCCGGTAAACAATAAGGTCTACCACTTCAAGTTCTTTTACAGTTAATTCTTCATTGCTTAAAAAGGGTTCGATCTTTTCTGTTGCTGCCAACCTGCCCGTCTGCTCATCCAGGTATATCTTTACCAGGTATTCACCATTGGGGATCATAACCTGCTGCTGTTTGGATTTAGGGACAAAAAGATCCTTCATCAATCCATTATCTAAAAATGCCCCATGCTCTGTTACACTTACTGTTCTCAGTTTTACAATGTCGCCCAGGATCCCTTTTGGTCTTTGGGTGGTTGCAATTAACCTGTCCTCACCATCATGATATAAGAATACGTTTACTTCATCACCCATCTTTGTGTTGGGAAGAACAAATCTTTTAGGCAAAAGAATTCCCTCCTTACCATCATCCAGGTAAACGCCAAAATCAACTTCCCTTATCACTTTTAAATTGTTGTATTCTCCGATCCTGGTCATTCATTTAATTTTGAGAAGCAAAGGTAAGCTATTGCCCTTTCCGGCTTTTATATTTACTTTACTGAAAATTTATAGATCGTGGTCTGCCGGTATAATTCTCCAGGGTGCAAAACGGTAGAAGGGAATGTAGGCTCATTGGGACTGTTAGGATGGTGCTGTGCTTCCAGGCAAAGCGCAGCATGCTTAATGAATTTTTGCTTTACAGATTCATCTCCAACTGTATTTTGAATATAATTACCGGAGTAGAACTGGAGGCCTGGCTCAGTGGTAAAAACTTCCATAAAACGGCCAGTTGCCGGGTCAAATAGATCTGCCGCTTTTTCAGGTGAACTCAAAACCATATTATGGTCATATTCTCCGGGAAGCTCCTCAATTTCTTTTCCTATTCTCTTTGTATTGTTGAAATCCAATGGGGTATTTTCTACAGTATGGTATGGCCCTTCCTTCGCCGGATCGTAAAACAGGTTGGTGTACACATCCGCAAAAATGGTAAGCTCATGATCTAAAATAGTGGCCGCTTTTCCGGCTGATAAATTAAAATAACAATGACTCGTTAAACTAACTGGTGTAGTCATATCGGTGCTGGCACTATAATCCAGTATCAGTTCATTTTTATCAGTAAGGGTATAGATCAGCTTTACGTTCAGGTTTCCCGGGTAGCCTTCTTCACCATCTTTGCTCAGGTAAGATAATTTTAAACTGTTCTCAGCTTCTGCCATCTCAATATCCCACCAAACTTTATCAAAGCCTTTATTACCTCCATGTAAACTTGCGTTTGTATCATTTAGTGCCAGCTGGTATTCTTTTTCATTCAAAACAAATTTAGCTGCAGCTATGCGGTTGCAGTAGCGTCCCACAATAGCACCAAAATATTGATGGCCATTCTTTAAATAAGCTTCCAGGGAATCAAAGCCCAGGATAATATTGCCTGGAATACCATTTTTATCGGGTGTAATAAGTTTAATAATCGTAGCACCGTAGTTTATCAGCTCTACCTGCATGCCATTATCATTGGTAATGCAGTAAGCATTAACTGGCTTACTTTCAAATTCCCCAAAGGTTTTTACTGTTATTCCTTTTTTCATTTCATTTATTGTTACCAGAACAGGGTGTACAAAGCTGCCAAAATTCCACAAACGATCAATGAGCCTGCAATAAAAGATGTTTTCAGTTTAAACATCGTTGTATCAACTTCCAGTGCAGGCGGCTTTATTCCCCGCCGGTTATCTATCCAGCTAATGATGACCATGCCTATGATACAGAATATAAAAACAAAAGCCATCCTGTCAAGAAAAGGAATCTCAAAAACACCATTTGCATTTGCTTTTGAAAATCCAGATGGAGCTAAGAATGAAAGATCCATCATCATTGGCAAAAATTTAAAGAACACCGAAAATATAAAACCACCAAGAATAGCGAATAACGCTGCATTGCTGGTTGTCTTCTTCCAGAAAAAGCCCAGCAGGAACATGGCAAAAATACCGGGCGATACAAAGCCCGTATATTCCTGTATGTACTGGAAACCTTGTTTGCCTTCACCCATCAGTTTTTCTCCCAAAGCCATGGAGAGCATGATGGCTAGCATCATCGAAACAATGACTGCTATTTTTCCAACACTTACCAGTTTTTTCTCATCTGCATTTTTATTGATAGCCTTTTTATACACATCCAGCGAAAAAATGGTTGCAATACTGTTTGCCTTACCTGCCAGTGATGCAACAATGGCTGCCGTTAAAGCTGCAAAAGCTAAACCTTTTAATCCTGTTGGTAACAGGTTCAATACAGAAGGGTATGCTTTGTTTACATCAACTATTCCCTTTGAATCAAGCATTTCGGTTTGAAACATCCCCTGCTGGTATAATACATACGCTGCAATGCCGGGTAATACAACAATAACAGGCATTAAAAGTTTTAAAAACGCTGCAAATAAAATTCCTTTACGTGCTGTTGCAAGGTCGGCACCCAATGCCCGTTGGGTGATGTACTGGTTACAGCCCCAGTAATTGAGATTGGCGATCCATAAACCTCCCAGCAAAACAGAAAGCCCCGGAAGATCCATATAATTCTCATTGTCTTTCTTAAATATCATGTGGAAATGATCCCCTGCCTGTGAAGTCAGCTGGTTAAATCCATTGATCACGCCCGTTTGACCTGATTTTTCGGCAACAAGATTCAGTGCGATATAAGTTGCTACCAGTCCGCCCAATACCAGGAAGAAGACCTGTATCACATCCGTATACCCAATTACTTTCATGCCACCCAATGTGATAAAGATCGCAAACACTGCTAATAGCCCGATACAAAGTGTAAGGTTTAAACCGGAGATACCATGTATGGCCAATGCGCCCAGGTAAAG
This sequence comes from Ferruginibacter sp., assembly GCA_046596255.1. Classification (GTDB taxonomy): domain Bacteria; phylum Bacteroidota; class Bacteroidia; order Chitinophagales; family Chitinophagaceae; genus Ferruginibacter. The sequence goes on from JBKJMZ010000194.1 coordinate 3,673, forward strand.
AATAGACATCAGGTTCACTACAACATATAACAGCAGCCAGAAGATCGCCATGATCATGGCAACTGTTCCATTATACCGCCTGTTCAGGAACTGCGGCATGGTATATATTTTATTTTTTAAATAAACGGGTATAAAAAATACGGCAACGATGATGAGTGTTAATGCAGCCATCCATTCATAAGCAGAAATGGCGAGGCCCATTTTAAAACCACTGCCACTCATGCCTATGAACTGCTCTGCTGATATATTGGAAGCGATCAATGATGCGCCAATTGCCCACCAGGTGAGCGAACCCTCCGCCAGGAAAAAATCATGAGATGCAGAAACAGATTTTTTCTTTTTCTTATAATAGATCCAAAATCCATAACCTGCCACTACAATAAAATAAAGCAGGAATACAAGGTAATCACTGGTCTTTAAAGTGCTCATGTGCAATTATTTTGTTGCTGTTGAATAAATAAACAATTAAATATCCTTCTATAATGCTTCCGTGCCATTCTCAATTGAAACACGATAAGTTGTTAATGATATTTCCATTGCGTTCCGGTAAGCAATACTGATATCCGTCACCAGCTTTTCTGCTGCTTCCTGTTTTACCAGGTTTATGGTACATCCGCCAAAACCTCCACCCATCATCCTGGCACCAGCCACTTCCGGAACAAGCTTTACAAAATCCACCAGCAAATCAAGTTCCTTGCAGCTAACATCATAATCATGTCTTAATCCCTCATGTGTTTGATACATTTTTGAACCCAGTGCTTTTATATTACCTGTTCTTAGATCTTCGCATGCACCAAGTAATCTATCATTTTCTTCAACAACATATTTGCATCGCTGGTAGATCAACTGGTCAACAGGAGCTACATAACTGTTCAGCATTTCCATATTCACATCCCGTAAACTTTTCACGGTAGAGCGATGTTGTTTAACCAGGATAACACCTGCTTCACATTGTTGTCTCCTGGTATTATATGCCGAAGCCGCAAGGTTATGTTTGATATTGGTGTTGAAGAGCATGATACAGTAGCCTTCAAGTTTAACGGGTACGTACTCATATTCCAGTGAGCGGCAATCGAGCCTGATGGCATGATCTTTTTTACCGAACATACTTGCAAACTGATCCATGATACCACAGTTAACGCCGGCAAATACATGCTCAGCTTTTTGTGCAAGCGGTACCATCTGCCAGCGGGTTAATCCTAATGCAAATATTTCGTTCAATCCAAATATTACTGCACATTCAAATGCAGCGGAGGAGGAGAGTCCTGCGCCGAGCGGAATATCACCATCAACAACAAGGTTAAAACCCGTTAATGCATGTCCTGATCTTTGCAGCTGATCCACAACGCCCAAAATATAATTGGGCCATTGTATGGATGCTTTTTTTATATTCCTGATGTCCGTTTTAAAATCTTCATTAAAATCACATGCAAATAAATTAACCTGGTCATCTGTTCTTTTAGAAATGGCAACATAAATATTCTTATTAATGGCCGCAGGTAATACAAAACCTTCATTGTAATCTGTATGTTCGCCTAAAATATTTATTCTCCCGGGCGAACGGAAGATGGCGGGCTGTACTACAAATTTTTCTAAAAAAATAGCTGTTATTTTATTGATCATGATCTTTTATTTTCAGGTATGCTATTTTAAATATTTTTTACTCATCTCATCATAAATAAGTAAATGATGGTTGGCTTTGCCCTTCCAGTCAAAGAATTGTTCCCAGGTACTCAACGGTTCCCATATGCAGCTTCCTTTACCTCTTTTATTGGCTACATTAAATGACAATTCATTTACCTCTCTTTTTACATGAGAGTATTCCACAACAATAATATCTTTATTGTAACGCTTTGAAAGATCATCCAGGTTATATTCAAGATCGGCCAGGGTATTATGCCAGCGTGGATAATAAGACAAACCGATCACATCAAAATCAACCGCACGCTTAACCATATTATCAATAAAGAATTTACTCTCATCATTTTGTCCGCCTAATGCAATATGCAGCATGATGGATGTTGAAGACGAAACTGCTTTAACGGCCTGTGCTCCTGCAAAGAATAATTGGGCCAGGTTATCAAAATTGTTCACACTGCCTTCAGGCCAAATCATACCGTGGTTGATCTCGTTTCCAACCTGCACCATATCGGGTACTGTACCCTGGGCTTTTAAAGCCTCCATAACCATTTTTGTATAATCATATACTGCCAGTTTAAGTTCCGTCATGTTTTTTCCACGCCAGGACTTAGGCATATATTGTTTTCCCGGATCGGCCCAATAATCGCTGTAATGAAAATCGAGTAATAATTTCATCCCTGTAGCTTTTATTCTTTTTGCCATTTGCAGGGTATGCTGCAGGTCGCAGAATCCAGCTTTGGGTGAGTAGCCGCTGTCTCTTGCCGGATCATTAAAAATGCGGAGGCGTACATAATTTAATCCATGGTTTTTCAGGATCTTGATCGCATCTTTTTCCTTTCCATCAGTATCATAAAATTTCATTCCCTTGGTTTCCAACTCTGGTAAAAAGGAAATATCCGCACCCAGCATCTTATCAACGGATACCGGTTTGAATGGTATAACATGGAAAGGGTTTTTAGAAGTATATACATTGGTAACAGGAGCAGGATGTATGGTAATGATATCAGTAGCGCCTGGCCAAATGCTGTCTGCCTTTGCTTCAAAATGTATCGTGGATGGATTCATCCCCGATTGAATGATCACCTGGCATTTGCCGTTGAACAAACGACGCTGTGCAACAGAATCAAAATATTTGTCCTGCTCATGGCTGCTTGGATCACCATTACCCACACCGATTATTTTTGCATCACCATGTAATGAGAACCTGATGAGCTGGTTGGCATCCGGTATTTCACGCCCCTGGTTGTCAATTAGGCTGATGTTGATCACGGTCGCATCTTTTCCATCAGCCATCATGGTGGTTTTATACGGACTAACAACAACGTCAAGAGGCTTGCCGGTTGTTTCAACTTTGGTTTGTAATTTTTTGCCTTTCTTATAAGCTATCGCTTCTAAAGTTCCGGGGATATAATTTACCATCCAGTTCAGGTGGCCATTGCGGGGCATATCTTTTTTGCCGAGACTTTTTCCATTCAGGAAAAGTTCAACATTGTCGGCATTGCTGTTAACCCATACATCAATAGGCTGACCTTCCTTACCCGGCCATGTCCAGTGTGGCGAAATATGCAATACATCTTTATCCGTCCACCAGGATTGATAGTAGTAATAAATATTTTTAGGAAAACCACATACATCCATAATGCCGAAATGCGAACTAACATTTGGCCAGGTAAATGGTGTTGGTTCACCACGGTAATCAAGGCCCGTCCATACAAATCCGCCCAGCCAATAATCATTTGGTGCAGCAAGCTTCCACCAGGTTTCTGCAGTACTTGCCCACCAGGGCGCTGTTATGTCCTGGTCGGGAACATATCCTTTTACAGAGTCTTTAATATATTGTCCACGGGTTGTAACCGTACTCCCCATCTCTGTACCGATGATGGGTTGTTTTGGATGATCCCTATGATAATCTGCAACAGCAAACTGCCGGTAATTAAAACTGCGAACAGGTATCACTTCATTTATACCGGTAAACTGATTGCCCATATCTGCCGCATATGTACTTACCCTGGTAGGATCGAGTTCTTTTTGTTTTGCAAGCAGTGCTTGTGTAATTAATTTTCCGGTACTGTTACCCTGCACCCAACCCTCTTCATTTCCTACAGACCACATAAAAACGCAAGCCCTGCTGCGGTCACGTTTGATCAACCATTCCCAATCCTGCATGTATTGCGGACTGCTGTTGAGCAACCTGTTCTCATCCATCACCAGCATACCCAGGCTATCACATGCATCCAGCAATTCTTTTGTTGGTGGATTATGGCTTGTGCGGTATGCATTGGAACCCATTTGCTTCAATAAAAATATACGGTAGTACTGCAGGTAATCGGGTAGGGCACTGCCAACACCTGCATGATCCTGGTGATTATTGGTACCTTTTATTTTAAGATATTTTCCATTCAGGTATAAACCTTTTGGAGTAATATCTATAGTTCTAATTCCAAAGCGAATTTTATCTGTATCAATTATTTTACCACCTGATCTTACCATTGGAATGACACGGTATAAATAAGGATCTTCCAAAGACCACAACCGGGGATTTGTAATTTTTATGGATTGCTTAACCGTAGATTTTTCATTTATGCTGAGGGAAATTTGCTTTGCGGTAGTTTCTCCAATTTTACGGCCCTCCCTATCCGTTATGATGGCGGATACTGCTACATTGGAAGCGGCATAACTTTCATTTTGTACAGTGGTTTCAATAAAAATGGTAGCCCCGTTCTTTTGCACATCGCTATAAACAAAAACCGGGTTCTCATCAAGATGCACAGGGTTGTATTGGTTAAGCCATACATGGCGGTAGATGCCTGCGCCTTCATAGAACCAGCCTTCGTACTGCGTTGCATCGGCTCTTACAACCAAAACATTTTCTCCACCATAGTTAAGGTAATTACTGATATCATAAGCTACACCAACATAACCACTTTTATTGTTGCCGAGATAAAATCCATTTATCCATACTGAGGCATCTCTGTAAATACCATCAAACTGAATTTGAAAACGCTGACCGGAATCGGAACGGTTTACCGGGAATTTTTTTCGGTACCAGCCAATACTTGTTTCAGGATAATTACCACCTGCAGGTTTGTACCCATGCGACTGCACATCAAAGCTGGGCGAATTGGCAAAAGGAAGTTCAACAGCCCAGTCATGCGGCAGCGCAAGTTTACGCCAGCCGCTGTCATTGAACTTTGGATCAATAGCTGTTTTTTGTGCAGCGCCGGTTTTAGAAAATATGGTTGCAATGCTGTAATTAAAATCTTTATGTGGGTCATTGGCGTTGCCAAATGCAAAACTCCAGTTATCATCAAAATTTATTCTTTTTCTTTGCTGTGCCGAAACTGCAATGGTACAAAAACAAAGAATAAGGCAAATGAATTTATTCATAGTTCATTTATTTTTCTTTTGGAAGAGTTTCTGAAAATGGCAACAGGTTCTAAGATCTTCTTTTGCACAATGTTGCTCTCATTTCCTTTTTCTTCGATCAGTTTTATTAAAAGTTTAAATGCTTCCTTGCCCATATTCACAGTTTGTTGGTCAATGGTTGACAGGCTGGGTGTAATATGTTCACCAAAATGTTCATTGGCAAAACCAATAACCCCAAAGTCTTCCGGGATGCGAATGTTTTGCTCCTTTAATTCTTTGATAGCTCCCAAAGCTGTAAAATCTTCAACTGCAAAAACAGCATCGGGCGGGTTATCAAGTTCCAGAAATTTTTTTATGCCTGCCCTTCCTGCTTCAATGGAAACATCGCCATTATAAACAAGCCGGGAGTCAAAAGCCAATCCATGTGCTTTTAAAGCAGCTTTATATCCTTCGAACCTGGCTTTGAATATATTTAAATGCTGGGGCCCGGTGATATGTGCAATGTGCTTATATCCCTGTTCAATAAGATGTGTTGTAGCCAAGTACCCACCTTTATGGTCGTCAATCAAAACGGAATCAATAGCAAGCTCATCATTTGCCCTGTCGAAAAAAACGATAGGAGTCTTCGTATGCTTTGCATTGATGAAATGCATGCAATCATTTTCTTCCTTGGCCATGGAAACAATGATACCATCAACCCTTGCATTTAAAAACGTTTCTATGCCCTTTTGTTCATGTTCCCAGGACTCGTTTGACTGGTAGATCAAAACATTATAGCCGTTTAGGTTGGCCATATTTTCGATACCATGCACCACCGACCCAAAGAAATTGATCTCTGCACTGGGGATGATCACCCCGATTATGCCCGTTTGTCCCGACCTTAAAGAAGAAGCAATGGTATTTCGCCTGTACTTCATTTTTTCTGCTGCCTGTAAAACTCGCTTTTTTGTCTTGGTACTGATAGCCGGATGGTCATTCAATGCACGGGAAACCGTTGCTGACGTAGTGTTTAGCTTTTTGGCAATATCTGCGATCGTAATTTTAAGGCTCAATTTGTGCAATCGTTTGCATAAACTTATATAATTATACTTATATGGCAAAATAAAATAGAAATGGGGTTATCTTTGGTGTAAACCGTCAGTCAGCCTATATTCACTATCTTCACCTGATTTTTTAAAAAACACACTATACTTTGAAGTTTACAGATTTTGGATTTGACCCCCGGCTGATGGAAGGAATTGAGGCCTCAGGTTATGAAGACGCAACTCCAGTACAGGAACAGGTTATCCCGCTAATCATGGCTGGTAAAGACGTAATCGCCTCTGCCCAAACAGGAACCGGCAAAACAGCTGCTTTTTTATTGCCGTTGATCAATAAGATCATTACTGATCCACATGAGGATCATACCAATAATGCATTGGTAATAGTACCCACCCGTGAACTGGCGGTACAGATCGCCCAGCATATGGAGGGGCTTTCCTATTTTACTTCGGTTAGTTCAATTGCCGTTTATGGCGGCGGAGATGGTAATGCCTTTGTACAGGAAAAGAAAGCCCTCAGCCATGGTGCCGATGTAGTGATATGTACGCCTGGTAAAATGATGAGCCATATAAAAATGGGATACGTAAAAATGGCCGGGCTTAAATACCTGGTATTAGATGAGGCTGACCGTATGCTGGACATGGGCTTTTATGATGATATCATGTTCATTATTGATAGTCTGCCTAAGAAAAGGCAGAACCTGTTATTCTCGGCAACCATGCCACATAAAATAAGAGAGCTGGCAAGAAAGATCCTGCATCATCCTGAAGAGGTGAATATCTCCCTCAGCAAACCACCTGAGAAAATTGTGCAGGAAGCATTTATCGTTTACGATACACAAAAGATACCGCTGGTTAAGCACTTGCTCAACCAAAAGAACTTTAAATCTGTTTTGATCTTCTGCAGCAGTAAGATAAGTGTGAAGCAACTAACCCGTGATCTGAAACGGGCTAAATTCAATGCTGATGAGATTCATAGCGACCTGGAACAGGATAAAAGAGAGGATGTACTGATGCAATTCAAAAGCGGAAGGCTGCCGATATTGGTAGCTACAGATATCTTAAGCCGTGGAATTGACATTGATAATATTGACCTTGTTATAAATTATGATGTACCCCACGACGGCGAAGATTATGTACACCGTATTGGCCGTACCGCAAGAGCTGCTGCTGAAGGAAGTGCATATACATTTGTTACCGTAAAAGAACAACGTAAGTTTTTGGGCATTGAAAAATTATTGGGTAAACCTGTACCCAAGGCCGTTGTGCCGGCAGAATTGGGAGAAACTCCCGGATATAACACTACCACTTCACATGGGCGGGGAGATGCTAACAAAAACTTCAACAAACCCAGGCGATTTCAAAATAATACAAAGCGTTAAATTTAGCATTAGTATTTTGACGTTTATTTAAAGACATTTTCAAATGTATTCCTTCTGTGTTTCTGTGGCTCTGTGGCAAATTATTTTCGCCGACAGGCGAAACAATACCTGAGGCTTGGATTGTATATTTGTAAAAAACAATCCTGATCAGCTCGGCTTCCAACATATTGAACAGTCCGGTAGAGTACCTTCATGGAATAACTACGTTTAAAGGTGACCTTTTAAGAAAAGAGCTGGGCATTTTTACATTCAAAGACCTCCTGGAGCATTACCCTTTTCGGCATGTTGATAAAACCAAGCTCGATAAAATAGCTGCCCTTTCTCCCCAAAATGAATATGCACAGGTTGCGGGCAAAATAATCCAGATCGATATATTGGGAGAAGGAAGGGGAAAGCGGCTTGTTGCCCGGCTTCAGGATGAAACCGGGGAGATCGAACTCGTGTGGTTCCAGGGCATAAGCTGGATACAAAAGGCGATAGCCGTGGGACAACAATACCTCGTCTTTGGAAGGCTTGGTTTTTTTATAGGCAAGCCTCAGATCTCCCATCCCGAAATTGAGAATTTTACCCTTCAAAAAGCTGATGGCAAAAATTACCTCGAGCCTGTTTATCCATCTACCGAAAAATTAAAAGTAAAGGGTCTCAATGGAAGGTCGATCGGCAAGCTGACCTATGCTTTGTTGCAGGTAATTACCGAAAAAGACCTGCCGGAAAATTTGCCCGATCCTATCATTGCTCAATATAAATTCATCAGTCATTTTAATGCCTTCCGGCAGATTCATTTTCCGGCCACGGAGAAACATTATATACATGCAGTGCGGCGCATAAAATTTGAAGAATTGTTCTTTGCACAACTGCGCCTGGGGCTGATCAAATCGGCCCGACACAGGTCAAGCAAAGGTTTTGTATTTGGCCAGGTGGGCGATCTTTTAAATGATTTTTACAGCAATTACCTGCCTTTTGAATTAACAAATGCACAAAAAAAAGTGTTAAGAGAGATACGCATGGATGCAGGCAGCGGCAAACAAATGAACCGCCTCTTGCAAGGAGACGTAGGCAGTGGTAAAACTATTGTGGCATTGATGTTGATGCTGATTGCGGGGGACAATAATTTTCAGAGTGTTTTGATGGCACCAACAGAGATCTTAGCCCAACAGCATTTTAACGGTATTACCGCTCTTTTAAAAGAAATGCCTGTTTGTGTAAAATTGCTGACGGGCTCATCTAAAGCGAAACAGCGTAAAGAAATATTAAAGCATTGTGAAGATGGGTCTTTGAATATCCTGGTAGGTACACATGCGGTTATTGAAGATAAAGTGGTTTTTAAAAACCTGGGGTTTGCTGTAATTGATGAGCAGCATAAGTTTGGGGTTGCGCAGCGGGCACAATTGTGGAAAAAGAATACCATACCGCCGCATGTGCTGGTAATGACGGCAACACCGATACCCCGAACCCTGGCATTAACAGCATATGGTGATCTTGATTATAGTGTTATAGATGAATTACCGCCGGGCCGGCAACCTATCAATACCATGCACCGTTCCGAAAGTGCAAGGCCCCAGGTAATGGATTTTTTAAAAGAAGAAATAGCAAAAGGCAGGCAGGCATATGTTGTGTATCCTTTGATAGAAGAAAGCAGCAAGATGGATTATGAGAACCTGATGAAGGGTTTTGAAGAAGTGAAATCATTTTTTCCTGAACCCAAATACTGGATAAGTATGGTGCATGGAAAGCAAACTGCTGAGCAAAAGGAGACTAATATGCAGCGGTTCGTAAGCGCAGACACACAGATCATGGTAAGTACAACCGTTATTGAAGTTGGCGTAAATGTGCCCAATGCCAGTGTAATGGTAATTGAGAGCGCTGAAAAGTTTGGATTATCACAACTGCACCAGTTGCGGGGAAGGGTAGGCAGGGGAGCTGAAAAGAGTTTTTGCATATTATTAACAGGCCCCAAAATATCAAATGATGCCAGGGAGCGGTTAAAGATCATGGTGGCTACCAACGATGGTTTTAAGATCGCAGAAAAAGACCTGGAGATACGGGGGCCCGGAGATATTGAAGGCACGAAACAAAGCGGGGTATTGAATTTCAAGCTGGCGAACATTGTGCAGGATAAAGCTATTTTAGAAGCGGCAAGGGCCGCTGCTGAACAGATTTTAGAAAATGATCCGGATATGATAGCCCCGGAAAATTTGCCCATAAAGAATTTCCTGCAACAGCAAAAGGGAAAAACAGCATGGAGTAAAATCTCGTAATTGAAAATTGACAATTCCGTGAGCTTTCAAAAGTATTTTATCATTTTATTTAATTAAATTGTAAAAAAAGGAGACCACTTGAAATTTCTATTTAAGATCTTACGGATTTTTATCTTTCTCTTTGCAACTTTACTTGCACTGGAGGGATATGCCCAGATGGAATTTATTCAAAACAAAGGGCAATGGGACAGCAGGGTGGAATACCGGGGGGACTTTTCTTCAGGGTCATTCTTTGTGGAGAACCAGGGCTTTACTGTTGTTATCCATAATACAGCCGACCTCCTTAAAGTATCGGAGCAAATGCATGGGCATAAACGTATCACTTCCACGCCAGGTGCTCCCATCATCTTGAATTCACATGCTTATAAAGTAAAGTTCTTAGGAGGCAATTCCTTTGCACCACCTGTGCCGGATAAGGTACAGCCATATCATAATAATTATTTTGTAGGGAAAGACCAGTCAAAGTGGGCCGCCAACTGTAAGATCGCACAGGCTTTAACCTACAAGGATATCTATCCCAATATTGATATCAGGTACTACAGCGATGGTGGCAGAATGAAATATGACCTCATTGTTCACCCCGGCGGCAAGATCAATGATATTGCCTTGCAATACGATGGTGTTGAGAAAATGGAAGTGAAGAATAAGGAACTGCTGATCAAGACATCTGTGGGTGATGTGAAAGAATTATATCCATATAGCTACCAGGTAGTAGATGGTGCAAGGCAGACGGTGAATTGTAAATACGTCATCAAAAACAGTATTGTACGTTTTAAAGTAGATGATTATGATCCCAAAACAAC
>JBKJMZ010000041.1:0-11276 GCA_046596255.1 Ferruginibacter sp.
TTTATAATTGTTCATTTCTATTTTATGAATTCGCTACGGTAAAAGTCCTCCTTCGGGAGATTTAGGGGGCCTTTTCTTCTTAAACATTTCCAACATTCTATCCGTAACCACAAAACCACCCACCACATTTAAAGTTCCGAGTACCACGGCTAAAAAACCAAGTATCAATGCCAGGTAATTATCAGTTGCTGCTTTGCCCATGATGATAATGGCTCCTATCACCACCACACCATGTATTGCATTGGCGCCACTCATAAGCGGCGTGTGCAATACGCTGGGCACACGGCCTATCACTTCAATACCCACGAATATCATGAGGATGACGATGTAGATGATTTGTTGATTGGATGACATAAAGTTTAGAATATTTTCCATTATTATTTGATTCTATTTTTAAACTCGTTTATTTATTTAGTTTCTTTTTGAATTTCTTTGTTACTTTTTGTTTGCCCAAAAAGTAACCAAAAAGGGCCCCGACAAAGGATTACATCCCCTTTGTCGGATGGTTCCCTGATTTAGCTTTTGTACTACTGTAAACTCAGATTCAGTTCCTTGATGTTTATGGCCTTCCGTTTACTGCGTAGCTTTCACTATTTAGTTCACAACAGCCCGGCGACTCTTTCATTTGTAATTTCTCCTCCACGTACCACACAGGTTCCCTTAACCAGGTCATCTGCAAAATTCAGATTGAATTTTCCTTCCTTGTCGATCATCAGTTGTAAAAAGTTCAAAATATTCTTTCCATATAATTTGCTGGCATCGCTGGGCATGGTTGCTGCCAATGCAGAATTTCCAACAATACTTACACCCTTATAAACTACTGTTTCATCATTTTTTGTTAGATCAGTATTGCCCCCCGTTGCTGCAGCCAGATCAATAATAACAGAACCGTTCTTCATGGCAGCCATCATTTCACTTGTAATTAATATGGGCGCTTTTTTACCTGGTATCTGTGCTGTAGTGACAATAATATCGGCCTTGGCCACGCTCTCAGCGATCTTGGCTTTCTGGCGCTGCATAAAATCATCCGTCTGCTCCACGGCATAACCACCGGCCTTGCTGGCATCGGCTGCACCTTCCACTTCAATAAATTTTGCACCGAGGCTCATCACTTCTTCCTTAACAGCAGGCCTGGTATCAAACACTTCTACAATAGCACCCAGCCTGCGTCCTGTGGCAATTGCCTGAAGCCCAGCAACCCCTGCACCCAATATCAATAACTTGGCAGGTGGAATACTACCAGCCGCTGTCATGAACATGGGAAAATATTTAGGGAATAGATTAGCTGCCAGCAACACGGCTTTATAACCGGCAATATTGGCCTGGCTGCTTAGGATATCCATACTTTGTGCACGGGTTGTGCGTGGCAGCATATCCATGCTAAAAACTGTTAAGCCATTTTTTGCAAGCTCGTTCATCAGCGCACCATTGAACAAAGGCTGGTAAACACCTAATAAGATTTTTGATTTCAGATTGGCGTTTTCAGATTTATCGGGAGTGTTAATTGATAAAAGCAGATCACTATTTTGCAGAACTTCTTTCCGTGATTTTATTGATGCACCCGCTTCTGCATATTTTTCATCGTTTGCAAATGCGGTAGTTCCTGCATTGGATTCAATATGCACATCTACATTCCATTTTTTCAGTACCACAATATGTTCAGGAAGTAAGGAAACCCTTGTCTCAGGAGTTGGTTCTTTTAAAACGCCAATGATCATAATTTGAATTATTGCGACTAAGATAGGGAAAATTAAAATCGAATGGAGTAGTGCTGCGGTATTTTAAGATCAGGACTGATGAAAATCATGCCGATAAAAAAAAGATCGATGGTTAATGTAACCCGTGGATGTTGCTTTATTGCATCCCAGGCAGCTTCCATTTCACGGCTCCAGTGTATATCATCAAATATGATAATGGTTGAAGGCGTTGACATGTTGAGCAGTTTGGAAAAGTACTCCAGGGTAGGTTCCTTACGATGATTGCCATCAACAAAAGCAAGGTCAACGGTCTGCATATTCAATAAAACGCCAGGCAGCATCTTTTCAAAATCACCTGTTGAAAGTTGTATATTGTTAAGTTCAACCCGGTTAAAGGTTTTTAATGCAATGCCGGCAATAGCGGTAGACCCTTCGATGGTATAAACCTGTGCATTGCTATTGCCTGCCGCCAGGTAAGCCGTGGTAATCCCGAAGGAGGTACCGAGTTCTATGATGTTTGCAGGTTTATAATACTGCACCATCCTGTAAAGCAGTTGTGCATATTTTGCAGGCTTTAAAGAAGAAGCTGCAATATCGGCAACAACTCTTTTACTGGTTTTCATCACACCCGAGCCTGCACCAAGATCCTCCACTTCAATTTCTTCTTTTTGTTGCAGCAGTTCTTTTCTATGCTTTTCAATAATTGGATACCAGTTGTATTTCTTTTTATCTCTTAAAACATTTTTTATAAAATCAAAAACAAAAGGAGAATGAATACCGTGACCTTTTCCACTGGAAGCGGTGAGGTAGTAGTGAATGTACTTTTGGGCAAGTTGAAAGCGGCTATACAATTTTTAATTTTAATTTTTGATTCTACCTGCGGCAGGCAGGTTTTAAATTTTAATTCGCTCCCATGTTTGAAACGAATATGGATAAGCATGCTTTTCATCTGCGGCAAAATCCTGTAAAGCTGTAAGCTGCCATACCGTTTCATCAATTACAGGAAAAAAAGTATCCCCTTCAAGCGTTGCATGCACTCTTGTTAAATAAATCTTATCCGCCATGTCCATACCCTGCTTATAAATTTCGCCGCCGCCAATTATAAATATTTCATTGCAGTTTGTTTCTTTTGCTTTTAGCAAAGCATCTTTTAAATCTGTAGCTGAAATTGTTCCTTCAGCTTTCCAATCCGCTTGCCTTGTTATAACAATATTAAACCTGCCGGGCAATGGTTTATTAACTGCTTCAAAGGTTTTGCGGCCCATGATCACCGGCATACCCCAGGTAGTATTCTTAAAGAATTTAAGATCGTTTGGTAAATGCCAGAGCAACTTGTTGTCTTTACCAATGGAATTATTTTCTGCAGCGGCTACGACTAAAACCACAGCCCCCCCACCCCCCAAGGGGGGATTTAAAGACCCTGAATTTTTATACATCTCACTCATTAGTTATCTTTAATTTTTTAGAACCCCAAGCTTACACAAATAACATTCTACAAACCATCTTAATCCAAAACTTCCCCCTTGGGGGATTGAGGGGGCCGGCTTTAAACCGCCACCGGCGCTTTTATACCCGGATGCGATTCGTAATTCAGCAATTCAAAATCCTCGAACTTAAAATCAAAGATATCTTTTACAGCAGGGTTGATCTTCATTTGCGGTAAAGGAAAAGGCGTTCTTGTAAGCTGCAGGTTTGCCTGCTCAAAATGATTACTGTATAAATGCACGTCTCCAAAAGAATGTACAAATTCCCCAGGTTCCAGATCACATACCTGTGCGATCATCATCGTTAATAAAGCATAAGATGCAATATTAAAAGGAACGCCCAGGAAAACATCGGCTGATCGCTGGTATAACTGACAGGAGAGTCTGCGTTTTTTCTCTCCCCCTTCGGGGGAGCCGGAGGGGGCCGGGGGTGAGGTATAAAACTGAAACAAACAATGACAGGGCATCAGTTTCATCTTTGGCAGTTCAGCCACATTCCAAGCACTGATGATCATACGGCGGCTGTCGGGGTTTGTTTTTATAGTATGTATCAATTCTTTTACCTGGTCCACCTCAACTCCATCTACACCTGCCCAACTTCGCCATTGTTTACCATACACAGGGCCAAGGTCGCCTTTTTCATCTGCCCACTCATCCCATATTTTTACATTATGCTCTTTTAAATAATTGATATTGGTATCGCCCTGCAAAAACCAAAGCAGTTCGTAAACAATACTTTTAAGATGGCATTTTTTGGTGGTCACTAATGGAAAACCATCGGCTAAATTGAACCGCATCTGGTAACCAAACACACTTCTTGTGCCGGTACCGGTGCGGTCGCTTTTATCTGTACCTGTTTCAATAATATGTTTAACTAAATCGAGATATTGCTGCATGGATGCAAAGTAAGTAAAAAGTGAAAAGTAAAAAGTAAAAAGTTATTAAGGGGATTGTTGATTTGGTTATGGATTTCTTCAAAATTTGATTCTAAGTATCATGAAACTACATGCACTTATACTAATTTCTTCACTGCATACAAATATAATTTTTGCGCAGCAATCAAACAACGATACGACAGTTTGCAAATGCAATAAGACATTTAATGTAAATTATCCAAACGTTGCGGAGGAAGATGAAATGGATGGTACTGTTATTGTTGAATACGAGATTGACTCAACGTGCCTACAGACCAATCCAATTATCATACAAAGCCTGGGCAAATTATTTGATAAAGAAGCACTGAGAGTTGTAAAACTCATGATTGCCTTTAACAACACATGCGTACTAAAATGCAAGTTTTCATCCTGTAAAATGACAAAAAAGAAGTTCCCACTAACTTTCAAGAAATCAGATTGATTAAATCTAAAAGCGATTAGAAGCAGTCTAAAAGCGATTTTAAATTCACATGGTGAATTTTGCTTGCCACGAATTACACGAATTTTCACGAATGGTGCTGTATTATTAGTGAAAATTCGTGTAATTCGTGGCAACAAAAACTACAACGTAGTTTATTAATACTGTTTTTAGACAGTTTATAACACTTAAAAATGCCCAAAACCGTAAACCCACAACTCCAAACCCAAAACTGATTTCAGTATCTTTGCGGCGGAGAAAAAAATATGAGCAAAGGAAAAGTTTTAATGGCCATGAGCGGCGGTATAGACAGTACCGTGGCTGCTTTAATGCTTCACAAAGAAGGCTATGAGGTAGTGGGCATTACTATGAAAACATGGGACTATGCTGCCAGTGTTGGCACTACCGGCAAAAAAGAGACCGGCTGCTGCAACCTCGATAGTTTTAATGATGCCCGGCAGGCGGCAGTACAGCATGGATTCCCACATTTTATACTTGATATCCGTGAGGAGTTTGGTGATTTTGTGATCGAGAATTTTGTGGATGAATATATAGCAGGCCGCACACCCAATCCCTGTGTAATGTGCAATACCCATATTAAATGGCGTGCATTAATGAAAAGGGCCGATGCGCTGAATTGCGATTTCATCGCTACCGGCCATTATGCACAGGTGCACCAGCATACCAATGGCAGGTATTTTATCCGCAAAGGAATTGACGATACCAAAGACCAAAGCTATGCCCTTTGGGGATTGCAGCAGGACCTGCTGAGCCGTACCATTTTGCCTTTGGGCACTTACCATAAAAAAGATATCCGTCAGATGGCACATGATTTTGGCTACCCCGAGCTGGCCAAAAAGAATGAGAGTTATGAAATATGTTTTGTGCCCGACAATGATTACCGTGGTTTTTTAAAACGCAAAGTGGAAGGGTTGGAAGAGCGGGTGAATGGCGGGAATTTTATTGATAAAACCGGAAAGATCCTAGGCAAGCACAAAGGCTACCCTTTTTATACCGTAGGACAAAGAAAGGGACTTGATATTGCCCTTGGTAAACCGGCATTTGTAACGGAAATACTACCCGAAACCAATACGGTTGTACTTGGCGAAGAGGAAGATCTTATCCGCACTGAAATGAACGTTACCGGGATAAACTGGCTGAAATATAATGGTATTACCGATGGCATGGAAGCTGTAACCAAGATCCGCTATAAAGATAAAGGGGCCTTAAGTAACCTTTACACATACGAAAATGGTATAAAAGTGCGTTTTTACGAGGACCTGCCTGCCGGCAGGCAAGGTGTAAAAGGCGTAGCCCCGGGCCAAAGTGCTGTTTTCTACGAAAACGATGATGTTATTGGCGGTGGGATCATACAAAGGGCTGAGCAACCTTTTTCATTTTAATTGTATCTATATTTGTAATATACACTCACTTATGAGAAAACTACCTCTTTTACTGATCCTTGTTTCTACAGTAATTTTTAATGCCTGTAAAAAACGTACAGATGTGCTGGCCGTAACTTCCGTAAATGAATATTACCCTTTACAGGTTGGCAAGTTTATTACCTATAGCTTAGACTCTACTGTTTTTATAAACTTTGGTGCAAAAGATACTGTGATCAAATACCAGGTTAAGCACGAGATTAATGCATTGATCACCGATAACCTCGGCAGGCCGGCTTACCGCATTATCCGTTACCTACGTAAAACAGCAGCAAATCCATGGGTGGCCGATAATACTTTTTTGGCAGTATCAACAGATTTTTCGGTAGAATTTGTTGAGAACAATATGCGTTTCTTAAAACTGAAGGCCCCGGTAAGAAATGGCTATAGCTGGAAGGGAAATTCATATATTGATACTTACTCGCTGAACTCTACTGTTAAATATTTAGATGACTGGGATTATGCTTACGACAGTGTAAATGTAAAAATAACCCAGGGCGCTTATACCCTTGACAGTACATTAAAAGTTGCACAACGGGATGAAGTTATTGGTAATCCAGGCGACCTCAACTCTTACCACGAAATAAATTTTGGCGCTGAAAAATATGCAAAAGGCATTGGAATGATCTTCCGTAATTTTTTACATATAGAATATCAACCGCCCACACCCGGCCGTGGCGGTTACAAACAGGGTTATGGTGTAAGGATGGTGATGATAGACCATAATTAGACAGCCCCTCCTATCCTCCCGCCATCTGGCGGAGAGGGAAATGTTGAAGATATAAGCGGAGATCTTGGCGAAGATGATTGAATTTTAAAAACTGCCAACTTCCAGTCCAAATTCCTAATTACAAATTCCCAATTACTTCCTCCTGCAGAAAGCAGAAAAATCCGTTGCCGGAATATCAGTATATCCTAATTGCCTTAACATTGTTACCAGTTGCCCCCGGTGATAAGTAGCGTGATTAAAGACATGCTGCAGCATCTGGTACACAGGCATCTTAATTTGTTCTTTGTTACGGATGTAGGCAAATACATGCACCAGTTGTGTTTCTGTGGCGCCATTCACCCAGTCCAGCCATAGCTGACTTTGCTTTGCAAGATTGGCTGTTAACACTGCAAACGTTCCTGTGAATTTATCACTTTGAAGGTCGAGGTTCTCCACCAGCTTGAGTCGCTGCCACCAGGCTTCTTCTGCAAGCCACATGTGTTGTACTGTTTTATAAATAGACGGAAAACTACTCACGATTTCCCGGTTGATCTCTTCTTCACTTAACTTATTTAAGCGATCAACCAATAGTTTTGTTGCCCAAATATTATAAGCGGCGTATTGTTGCAATAATTCCTTCATGGTTTTATGTACTTTTGATTTTTAGTTGCTTGTTGCGCAAATAAAATTATCAATTATTAATTATATCATTATCAATTATTAAAATGCCAGACAAAAAAATTCCTTTCAGCGGTTTTAGTTCGGTGGCTATACATGGGGGCCATCAACCTGATCCCAATTACGCACACCTTACTCCCATTTATGCCAGCAGCACTTATGTATTTGATGAGGCAGAGCAGGGCATGCGCAGGTTCAGCGGGCTGGAAGAAGGCTATATTTACGCCCGCTGGGGAAATCCAACCATTACAGAAGCTGAAGAAAGAATTGCAGCGCTTGAAAGTTTTGGCATTGCCGGTGAAAACGGAAAGCCACTTGCACTAAAAGCCATTCTGCATTCCAGCGGTATGGCTGCCATAAGCACATTAATGATTGGCACTTTAAAAGCAGGTGATAAAATTTTATCTCATTACTCTTTGTATGGCGGAACTCAGGAACTGATGGAAAAAGTGCTGCCTCCTTTAGGTATTGAAGTGATCATTACTGATCTGCGGGACCTAAACAAAGCAGCAGAGGCAATTAAAGCCGACAGCAGCATTAAAATGCTTTACCTGGAAACCCCTGCCAACCCAACTATACAGTGTGTTGATATTGATGAACTCACAAGGCTTGCAAAAGCCAATGATCTAATAGTTGCTGTTGACAATACTTTTGCAACGCCTTACCTGCAACAGCCATTTCAATACGGGGTTGATTATGTAATGCACAGCACAACTAAATTTTTAAATGGCCATGGCACTGCTATTGGTGGTGTATTGATCGGTAAAGATGTGGAGCATATGAGTGCACATATCACTAAAGTGCATAGACTGCTAGGCGGCAACAGCAATTCATTTGATGCATTTTTATTAACGCAGGGCATAAAAACTTTGGAAGTACGTATGGAGCGCCATTGTCACAATGCAATGGAGGTTGCTGCATTTTTAGAACAGCATCCTGCGGTAAGTAAAGTAAATTATCTTGGGCTTACATCACATCCTGATTTTAATACAGCGGCAAAACAAATGCGTCACCCGGGGGCTATGCTCAGTTTTGAAATGGCAGATGGACTTGAAGCCGCAAAAAACTGTATTGATAAACTGCAGATGTGCATTCGTGCAGTTTCATTGGGTACCTGCGATACCCTGCTCTCTCACCCGGCCAGCATGACGCATTACAGCGTACCCAAAGAAAAAAGAGAACAATATGGCATTACGGATGGATTGATAAGAATGAGTGTAGGTATTGAAAACGTTCAGGATATTATTATGGATCTAAACAGAAGCCTGAGCCCCCCCACCCCCCAAGGGGGGATTTTGGATTAAAATGGTTTTGGAGAGTGCTATTTGTGTTAGCCATAAGTTCTAAAATTTTTAAAGAGAAAAAGATATTTAATGCGTGATATTTTAAAATCATCAGGTTCTCAGATCCCCCCTTTGGGGGGCGGGGGGGCTGTAAGAAGAGCAGTAAAAGAAGACTGCGCAAAAATGATGGAACTTATTCATGAGCTGGCGGTTTATGAAAAGGAGCCGGAAGCTGTAACTGTTTCTTTCGAACACTTTGTTGAAAGTGGTTTTGGAGAAAAGCCAGTTTGGTCTGCATTTGTCGCAGAGGCCCCTGTCGCTTCTGTCTCCGGGATTTCCTCCCCCTTCGGGGGAGATAGAGGGGGCTTTGAGGTCATTGGCTTTGCCCTCTGGTATATCCGCTACAGCACCTGGAAGGGACAGCGCCTTTACCTGGAAGATTTTTTAGTGTCAGAAAAAATGAGGGGCAAAGGAGTTGGCAAATTATTATTTGATAAACTGCTGGAAGAGGCCCAGGCACAGCAATACAGTGGCATGGCCTGGCAGGTGCTTGACTGGAATGAGCCGGCAATTAATTTTTATAGAAAATATCCCAATGTAAATATTGATAAAGGTTGGCTGAATTGTATGATCAATTTTTAAAAGTTTTATACCATGCAGGCAGCATATCATTCTTAAAGGTTATAATTGATATACCAAAATCTCAGCTCATGTTTTTCACACAAACAAAGAAAATGATGCACCGGATTGCCCTTTTCCTTTTAGCTGCCCTTTTATTTTTTTCCTGCCAGAAAGAATTCAGTATTGATAATGGCAGCGGCAATCTACTCCCCGACTTTGAAACCAAAATCAGTTCTTCTGTATCGGGTTTTGTTACCGACGAAAATGATGCAGCTGTTGCGGGCGCAACGGTACAAATCGGTGCAGGCACTTTTATAACTGATCAGTATGGTTATTTTGAAGCAAAGAATGTTCAGGTAGTAAAAAATGCTGCAGTTGTTACTGTTTCTAAACGCGGTTATTTTAAAGGCATTAAAACATATATCAGCATCGCTGGCAAAGCAGCTTTCTTCAGGATAAAATTAATACCTAAAGCCATTGCAGGCAATGTTAATGGCGGATCCGGAGGTACAGTTACTTTAGCAAATGGTTTAAGCATTAATTTACCTGCAGGTGCAGTTATGAATGCAGCTACTAATTCGGCTTATACTGGCACCGTTAATATTGCAGCATTTTGGATAAACCCGGAAGCTGCCGATCTTAATTCAATAATGCCTGGTGATTTAAGGGGTGTAGACAATGAGGGATCTATGAAACTGCTGCAAACATTCGGCATGGCAGCAGTGGAACTATCCGGTGCATCGGGAGAATTATTACAAATTGCAACAGGTAAAAAAGCAACAGTTACTTTTCCTATACCTTCCTCACTTTCAGCAAGCGCACCTGCTTCCATTCCATTATGGTTTTTTAATGAAGCAAGGGGTTTGTGGAAAGAAGAGGGCGTAGCTGTAAAAACGGGTAATTCTTATGTAGGTGATGTAAGCCATTTTTCATTTTGGAATTGTGATGTACCCGGTGATTTTGTGCAATTTAATTGTACATTAAAAAATTCATCTGGCGATCCGCTTTTCAATGTCTTCGTAAAAATAACTGTTGCCGGTACAAATAATTCCGCAGTGGGTTATACAGATTCTTCAGGTTATGTAAACGGGGTGGTTCCTGGTAATTCAAACCTGGTTATGAAAGCATTTATAAATAATAATTGCACAACCCCGCTTTATTCACAAACATTCACTACCACAAATGTGAATATTTCTTTGGGGAACTTTACAGTTTCCAACCCCATCAACCTTGCAACAATAACCGGCACGGTGACCAATTGTGCCGGCAACCCGGTTACAAATGGTCATATCATCTTAAGGGAGGGAAATGCATTTACACGGTACCCTTTGAATAATTTGGGTGAGTATAGTTTTAGTAAGAATTTCTGTTCATATCCACAAACTGTAACACTAATAGGTGAAGACATTACCAATCAGCAACAAAGTACAAACATAAGTTTTAATGTGCATACAGGGACAAACATGGCCGGTACCATCCAGGCTTGTGGGGTTTCAATTCAGCAGTTTGTAAACTACAATATGAATGGCACAACGCACAGCTTTACTACTCCGCTTGACACTTTTGAATACAGTAATTGGCATCCCATTGCCTTAGCAATAACAGCCTATAATCCCGCAAATAGTCAACAAGCGGTAGCTGTTAGTATGGAAAAAGCCGGGATGGCAGTTGGCAGTAGTCAAAAACTTCGGAGTTTTTGGAATGGTGCTGACACTATGTACATTATTCCAACACCAATATTTGTAAATATCACAGAATATGGTACTGTTGGGCAATTTGTAGCTGGAAACTTTACCGGAATTGTATCCGAAATTCCTCCGTCAACTGTTCAGCACCTTGTTACCTGGAATTTCAGGGTAAGAAGAATTAATTAAAAAATTAAATTAATTAGAAGAGGCTGTCTCATAAGTAGGCAGCCTTTTTTATTTTCAAAAAAAGCAGTGGTCTTTTCCACATATTGATTGTATAACTATTGCTGCTGTCACGGGCAGCAATTTTGTTTTAATTTG
>JBKJMZ010000054.1:0-14382 GCA_046596255.1 Ferruginibacter sp.
ATTGCGTTCGCAGCTATAATCCAGCATAGAAAAACCCAGGTAATAGCATTCTATTAATAATGCAAGTAACGGTGTTATCCAGCCAACTACCGGTATAAAAGATAAGATAAGTATGGATACAGTGTAAACCGTCTGCCAAAGCAGGTTGCGTAAGGCAAGCCGTATGCCCCTGATAATATCTTTCATCAACTGATTAAAACTAAATGGGTAATCTTTTCCTTCTATTATGGATTCAGTTTTTTCGCTTAGGTAAGCAAACAGCGGAGAACCGATAATAAGAAAGATGAATTTGAAAAGTGAAAAATAAAATAACAGCAATACTATATTAAGAATCACCTGTCCAAAGATAAGTAAGAAGCTAAGCCAACTATTCTGCATTTTTTCCATCCATTCACCTACGCCCGACCTTTGCAGCATAAAATCAATGGCACTATTACTGGAAACCACAAACAAATAGATACCTGCACAAAACAGGATGGCATAAATTAATCCCGGTATCAATATCCATTTCCACAGCTTATGCTTTATAATAAAGCGATGGGTCTGGTAATAGGCCTGCAGCGAAATGATGATCTCTTTTAGCATGTATTAATTCAATTGGCTATTGGTATGTATATTGCATTTTGCTTTAAAGTTAATACTATAATGAAGAAATTACCTATTCAATTTTATAGAAGGGATGATGTTATTTTAATAGCGAGAGAATTATTAGGAAAAATTATTGTAACCAACTTTGATGGATCGCTGACATCTGCAAGGGTCGTTGAAACGGAAGCTTATATCGCTATTACAGACAGGGCCTCACATTCTTTTAATGGCCGGCGTACTGCACGTAATGAGCATATGTATGCTGCTGCAGGCACTTCCTATGTTTATATCTGTTATGGTATGCACCACTTGTTTAATGTGGTTACCAATAAAAAGGAAGTGCCCGATGCAGTGTTGATAAGAGCGGCTGAGCCCCTGGCAGGAATTGAGATCATGCTGGAAAGAACAGGAAAAATAAAATTGGATAACACATTAACCAAAGGGCCCGGTAATGCAGCTAAGGCACTGGGCATATCAAAAAATAATTCGGGTATCAACTTATTGGAGGAGCAGATCTGGTTGGCTGATGATGGTTTTAAAATTGATGCAAAAGATATCGGGATCAGTAAACGTATTGGAGTTGAAGGGGCAGGTGATGCAGCTTCCCAGCCGTACCGCTTTTATCTTAAATGCAATAAATATGTAAGCAGTTATCCCAATAAATAAACATGGTCTGACGGAGACGTCAGACCATGTTTATTTATTAATTGCATAAGATGAATGATCAGGCGGGAGGCCAGAACATGAAAGCTTATCTTACAACAACCTCACCCGTTTTAACTTTATTTCCATTAGCTTCTCTCAATACAATGTAATAAACCCCTGTTGCATTACTACGCATATCTATCTGGTGTAACTGGTAGGGCTGGGTAACAGGATATTCTTTACTATGTACCCTGCGCCCATAACTATCATAGATCGTTATGGTTTGTTTTGTAGAATTACTTGAGGAAGCACCTGCAGCATAATATGAAACCGTGAACCTGCCATCATTAGGGCTTGGGAAAACAAACAGCTTATTAGTGGCAGAATCTGAAATGGTTATTGATGCAGCAGTTGAAATACAAGAACCAATAGTTGCAACAACCGAATACGTTCCTAATTCACTTAAAGTAACTACAGTTGAATTACCCAATACAATAATTGGAAGTCCATTTTTTGTCCATACTGTAGTAAAACCTGTTGGAGGATTTACAGTTGCTGTAAGGGTTGTAGTTCTGCCGGGCAATAATTTTGTATAAGGCGATGCAGTTAATGTTACTGTAGGTTGTGCTGTTATGGTTAATGCAGCATTTCCGGAAGTTACAGGACCGCAAGGTGCGTTACCACCCACAACAACTCTATACAGGTAACCGGTCATAGCGGTTGTAACGCCTGTTAATGTCAATGTGCTTGTTGTAGCGCCACCATAAGTACTATTATTTGTTACATTGCTCCAGCCAGTACCCCCATTTGTACTTTCCTGCCATTGGTATGTAAGCAAGGAACCTGCTGCTGTTACTGTAAAGTTTGTAGTACCTGTTGCACAAATGCTTTTGGCCATTGGTTGTGCAGTAATCACTACAGGTGAGTTTACTGTTAATACTGCATTGTTACTGGTAGCTGCAGGTGAGCAGGTACCGGTAACCACAGCACGATATATATATCCATTCATGCCTGCGGCAGATCCTGTAATGCTGAGCGTGCCTGTGTTTACACCGGAATAAACCGCACCATTGCTGATATTATTCCAGGGGCCACCCGCACCCGTAGTGCTTAACTGCCATTGGTAAGTTAAGCCACTGCCAGTAGCCACAACTGAATAACTAACATTACTTCCTGTGCAGGTTATGTTTGATGTAGCCGGTTGTGTTGTAATAACCGGTCCTGTTCCCACCGTTAATACAGCTGCATTGGAATTTGTAAGTCCACAACCCGATGAGGCTACAGCACGGTATTGATAGTTATTCATTCCTGCAGTTGCGCCTGTAATGGTTAAAGTACCTGTAGTTACACCAGTATACACACCGCTATTGGATATGTTTGCGAATGTATTACCGCCATCAACACTAACCTGCCACTGGTAAGTTGCCCCTGTTGCAGTTGCAGAGAAAGATGTATTTGTTCCTGCACATATAGACTGGTTTGAAGGCTGGGTTGTAATAACAGGCCCTGCACCACCGGTAATAGTATAAGTGAGGTTTACATTTTGCGTTGGGGCTCCGTTTGCTGTTCCGGTAATGGTGATCACGTATGAACCCGCAGCCAAAGTATTTGCACTATTTAAACTAACCACGCTGCTGCTGCCGGGTGCTAAAGGATTTGTTCCAAAGCTGATCGTAGTGCCTGCCGGAACACCTGCAGTGGCAGCAAGCGTAATAGGGTTTGTAAAGCCACCAATTGCATTTGTACTTAAAGTAATATTCATTACAGCAGGAGCAGGGCAGGCAGCAGTAGCCGGAGCTGGCGTATTGAATGTAAATCCTGCTGGTACTGATACCGGGCTTTCCCAAACTCCACGACCATAAGTAGCTACTCTTAGTTTGCCTGATGCCTTTTGAATATCAAGTTCATTAATAGCAACCAATGGTAGATTATCCGAAAAAGCAGTCCAACTGGAAGCGCCTTCCTGTTGCGTAAAAACGCCAATATTCATTCCTACATACAGGTTTCTTGGTGTATTATCATCAACAACAATAGTTCTTGCGACGATGGCTGGCAGGGTAGAAGAAATATTTGTAAAAGTAGCCCCGCCATCTGTTGAAACCAATACCCTGTTGGATGTACTGTTACATGCGATCCATATTTTAGAAGGATTGGTTGGGTCAATAGCAATATCATTAATGGAAGCAGGTGCTGTCCTTGTATCCCAGGATGCTCCATCATTGGTTGTAACATATAAATTAGCGCCACGTGATGCATAAATAGTTGTGGGTGCCGAAGGGGATATTGCCAGATCGGTTACTAATGTAGTGATCGCACCATTGGAAATATCAGTCCAGGATGTTCCGCCGGTAACGGATTTCCAAACCCCCGTCCATCCTCCATATAAAATAGTTTCATCAGTAGGGTGTATTACAATCGGAGTTACCCAATCACCTGCACCAGGTTCATTAAGGCCTGTGTAACTGTTGCCTCCGTTCACGGAACGGTAAAGGTTACCAAATTGGCTCGTGCCCCATAGATTAAGATGATTGGTTGGACTAACAAGGCCTTCCATACCATCGGCACCTAACCAGTCTACCCAGTTACCACCCGATTGCCTGGCCACAGTTCCATTATCCTGTGCACCACCTGTAATTACATTTGCGTTGGTTTGCGAATTGGCTATCCGGTAAAATTGCCTGATGCCCATACCTGCAGAAATATCTGTCCAGTCATCTCCGTTATTTACACTTTTAAAAACACCCCCGTCTGATATCGAATAAATAGTATTGTTCACCCAAAACAATCCATGGACGTCTGCATGATTATAGCCAATGCTGTTTGGGAGAGACCATGCGGTGATAGCTGTAAAACTGGTTGCTTCATTTGTTGATTTCCAGCATATGATACCGGCAATATAAACTTCGGAAGCATTAGTTGGTGATACATCCAGGGCCATATCATAAGTTGCCTGTCCTCCAGTACCCATACCATTGGTCTCGTACCCAAAATAGTTAGTGCCATTGGCGGGGTTGCCTACAACTGTGGTTACAAAAGTTAATCCTGCATCAACAGATTTATACATTCTGCCAAAAGTGTTTCCACTTGCCTGCACTACATAAACATAATTTGGATTTGCAGCAGATACGGCTACCATAGTACGGCCTGCATTGGTAATACCCTGTGCTGCTCCTACCTGTAACCAGGTAAGGCCATTATCCACTGAACGAAATACATCATTACCAGTAGCATACATGATATTAAGGTCATTTGGTTTAAATTCAATATCCTCTTTGCTGCCGGTATGAACCTGGGTCCAGTTAGTGCCTGCATCTATTGATCTGAAAATTCCGTTTGATGCACAGGCAAACACAATATTTGGCGTGCTGGGATGAATGAGTATTTTCCGGATAGTGCCTGTTGGCCCACTTCCTGTAAGTGCCCAGGTGGTACCGCCATTGGTAGATTTTAATAAACCATTGTTGCCCGAAGTACCGGCATATATAATGCTTTGATTTGCCGGGTCTATAGCGAGCGCAAAAACTGACATCCACAAAGAATTATTATCTGTTAGGGGCTGCCAGGTTGCACCGGCATTAGTTGTCTTCCATATACCACCTCCAGGTGATCCTGCATAAATTATGGATTCATTTGAAGGATGGATTGCCAGAGATGCAATTCTTCCCGTACCCGGGTTCCAGCTGCTGGTACGGTTCCAGGTTAATGGTCCAAGTTCAGTCCAGTTGCCGGCCTGTATGATATTGGAACTACTCACAGCCGGGCTTGCAAGGTAATTTTCCCATTCGGTTTTTGGTAAAATATAAAAACCATTTTCATCTACATGAAAACGACGCTCATATAACCAACGCTGAAATTGTTTATGACCACTGCCACGGCCCGTGCCCGCAGTATCAAAATGGCGCTGGGCGATCTGTTCAGCTTGATGGATCGTAATATCCGTACTTTCCATCAGTTCAAAAATGGAATTTTGGGCAAAGGAATTTACACAGATAAATAAAACGATAAAAGCGGATAAAATTTTTTTCATAAAAAGATTTAAAGACTAAAATGATTATTGAAAAAGGTAAAATATTAGAAGCAAGGAATATTGTTAATAAGCAGTCGTGTTTTAAAAAAAATTCAAACAACAAACATCCCGATTATTATTAATTTATCCAAACAATTGTTTGCACAAAAGCCCGGAAAGGTTTACCTGCCAAAAAAACTCCCGTTCTATTGCAGAACGGGAGCTTTTTAAAAAAGCGGATTGAGAATTATCTTACAACAACCTCACCTGTTTTGATCTTATTTCCATTAGCCTCTCTCAATACAATATAATAAACACCTGTGCCATTGCGGCGCATATCTATCTGGTGTAATTGGTAACCCTGGCTAACAGAATATTCTTTGTTCCATACCCTCCGTCCATAACTATCATAAATAGTTATGTTTTGTTTTGAAGGATTAGTTGAAGAAGCTCCTGCAGTATAATAAGAAACTGTGAACCGGCCGTCATTAGGGCTTGGGAACACAAACAGCTTGGTGCTGGCTGAATCTCCTATAGTAATAGATTGTGCCAGGCTTACGCATGCAAGGTTCGAAGCATCTGCAGCAGTTACTGTATAAGTACCTCGTCCCGATAAGTTAACCTGGTGGGTATTTCCTGCAAACGTTGGAGTTGGACCAGGCCCTACATAATTCCATGTGTATATAAAGTTATTAGTAGTAGCAGAACTTGCAGTAGCTGTAATTGTGGTATTTAGTCCGGGCATCAGCCTGGTGTAAGGAGATGCAGTTAATATCAGTGTAGGCTTTGGTGTTGCAATTACAGATACGGAAGCTGTATTTGCACATCCGGTAGCTGTAATAGTTCCTGTAACAGTATATGTTGAATTAACAACAGGGGTTGCAGTTACTACGGATCCTGAAGCCGGAGTTGTTCCATTACTCCAACTGTAACTATCAGCTCCGCCGGCAGTTAATGTAATGGGAGATCCTGAACAAATACTCGCTGCTGACGAACTTACTGTTACTGCTGGTAAAGGATTTACCGTAAGGCTCGCAGCACCGGAGTTAGTTGAACCACATTGGCCGCTTACTATTACCCTATACTGGTAAGTATTCATTGCTAAGGATGCACCCGTGATGTTTAATGTAGCCGTTGTAACTCCAGCGTAAGGGGCAGTATTTGAAAGATTAGACCAACTGCTTCCACCATTCGTACTTACCTGCCACTGGTATCCGGTACCAGAAGCTGATACAACTGTAAAGTTTGTATTCAAACCTGAACAAACTTGTTTTGCCAGTGGCTGTGTACCTATTGATGGCCCTGCACCCGGATTTACGGTATAAGTTAATGTTACTGTTTTTACACTTGATCCGGATGTTCCAGTAATTGTTATCGGATAGGTACCTGGAATAAGGGTATTTATTCCATTAAGCGTTACAACAGTACTATTGCCCGGGATCACCGGGTTTACACTATAACTAACAGTTGTGCCTGCAGGATTGCCGGTGGCAACAAGGTTAATTGGAGTAAGGTAACCACCATTTGAAACAGTTTGTAATGTGATATTAGCTGTGGTTGCTGTACCGCAGGTAACACTTACAGGTGCCGGGGTTATAAAATCATAACCTCCAACAGCCGCGGTAACATTAAAATTGGCATTTGAAATATCAAAGAAGATGTTTCCAACCGCTTCTATTTTAATTTTGGCAGTTGTTGTAATCCCAGCCGGGATAGTAAGGGCTTCAGTACCATCATTAGGAGTACTTGCGGTAATAACTGTTGGATATGTAAGTCCGCCGTCTGTAGAGTAGGAGATCATTACGTTTGCAACGCTGACAGGCGCATTGTTTGTTCCTGCTACATCCCAGGTTATGGTTTGAGTAGATCCACCTGCAAAACTTTCGCCGCTATTAGGAGCAGTAACTAGGAAAGGCGCAGTACCAACTACGGTAACCAAAAACGGAGTAGTGGTCTGGCAACCGTCCCCACCACTGGAAACGACACCGCCTCCACCTGCACGGTTATCACGTACCGTAAGCCTGAAATTCATTGGCCTGGCAACAGGAGACAAGGTTTCACCTTTTAAACCATTCATGGCAGATGGCGGATTGGCTGGATAGCCTGCTAATATAACCGCCATATCAGGGAAAGTTCTGGTACCAGTTGTTTTGGGCACTCTCGATTTAAATAAAGGAACAGTGTTTCCTACGCCCGCTGTAGCCCCTGCATTCCAGGTTTGGGTACCTTGTGTATTCCATCCCTCCCAGCAATAAGTAAGTGGGTCGTTGTTACCATCGGATGCAGTAGCAGTTAATGTAAACGGTGTGCCTGGAGGAATACTCAGATTATTATTGGGCAAAGCATTAATTACGGGCAAAATATTTCCGGTAGCGGTTGAAACTCCACAGGTACTTCCACCACCCGTTGTTATAAAATTGCTGATCTCATCAAAACTAATTCCATGAAAATAGGGATCACTATTTGGCTGAATATCCTGACCGCCACAAATGCCTGCATAGGCTTGTATTGTGGTTCCACTTCCCACTTCAAATTTGGTACTCGCCGGCGAAGAGCCACATCCGGCCATAGAGTGATTTCCACCCCATTGGTGCCCCATTTCATGGGCCACATAATCAATATCAAATCCATCTCCAACAGGGTTCGAACTTCCGGTTACCCCCCTGGCCTTTAAGCCTGCATTGCAGGGGCTGTTAAGGTTTGCAACCCCACCACCACCGGTGCTGAAAACGTGTCCGATATCATAAAAAGTAGTTCCAATTACCGCATCAACATTGGCCTGGTTCTGTCCAAGCATGGCACCCCCATTGTTATTGGTATAAGGATCGGTGGCACCGTCCAGGTATATCAGGAGATTATTGTTAGCGATCAATACCATACGTAGCGATACCTCAACTTCATAAACACCTGTAACCCTGTTTACCGAAGTAAGCATCGCGGCTGCAACAGCCGGCACAGTAGGCGTAGCTCCTGCAACGGCAACAGAATATTCTCCAGTGCAGGCAAGTGCAAGACGGTATGTTCTAAGGTTTGTACCCAGGCAGGAAGCAGCTGTAACTCCGGCTGGTTGTCCTTTAGCGGCTGATGGGTTATCGATCACTTCACATTTGAACGAAGGATTTCTTGTGTTGTCCTTGTTGAAGTAACTGATATAATTGTTAAGGTCTCCTTTTGCATAAGGATCTATATATATACGGCCTGTTTTGCTCGATAATATCTGGGCATGAAACCCTGTATAAGGATTATAATCAAAACGGATCGTTGCATAGGGGTCATCAATTCCCTGACCCAGGAACTGCCTCATTTCCGGAAATTTGGCAGCCAGTGCAGGCTCCATGATATTACTTTCCCAAACATGAAAACGAGCCATGGAACCATCTGGCATCGGGATTGCCAGCACTGGTGTGGTATTTCTGTCGGTAATATCTTTTTCTGAAGGCAAAGACCACAGGAATGATCTTAATTGTGAAATATCAGTATTTACGGTTTGATATTTAGATGGAATAATTTCTCTTTTGTGGTTACCCAAAAAAATAGAACTTTCAATCATGGGTGCAAAAAAAGAGTTTTGCGCAAGTAATGAAGTTGAAAAGGATATTAAAAACAAAACAAAAAATGTGAGCAGGTAAAATTTTTTCATGATTTTTTTTGGTTGAAAATGAAGTTTTAAAATATCGAAAAAAAGAATAGGCCAAGCCTGTCCTGATAAAAACGGGTAAAACCAGTATTTAGTTGTCTTCGCCCGTGTCTTTAATACAACAAAGATTCTCTATAAAAAAAACCCTGCAAAAGGGCTCTCTAAATATTATTTTAAAATTTAGGACATGGAATTCCCTGGAAATCCGGCGGCCTTTTTATGAAAATGATACTGAACTCTGATCCTCCGCGTGATGCTGTTGCTGCCTTTAAATTGGAGATATTGAAATCATAGCTGGCACCGATCCTAAGTCCGCCAAATTCTAATCCAATATAAGGAACGATCGCATCATTCAACCGTATCCAGCTTCCGATGTAAATAGCGCTTGGCTTTTCAGCATCCTGGCTTAGGTTAGCAGCAATAGCACCACCTAAAGTAGTTTCGCTGGCTTTGTTTTGTATTTGATGAATTACTGAAGTATGAACAGTCAACAGATCAGATAATGGAAAAGAACCTCCGGCATGTGCAGAAATACGGCCGCTTAAATACCAGTTCTTATCCTGGAAACCAACTTTTGGCCTGTTGATATGGTACATGGATGCACCGAGGTAAAAATTATTTTCACCGTTTGTAGACCCCGAATATAACAGGCCCGCATTTATATCAAAATAACTTTGACTTAATCCTGTAATTACTTCAGATGTTGGGCCGGTAAATCCATTTTGGGTAAGCTGGTCAGAAAAGTACAGTTTATTACGATCAAGGCTCAGGCTTGAATAAGTTGCCTGGAACCCAGCACCGATGGTGCTGTATCCATCCTCATCAAGTGCTTTATGGTACGACATGGAAACCGAACCATAATTTAATTTAAGGATTCCATTTGCACTTGCATCTGTTAATCCAGATACACCTACACCAAAAACATCCTTATCCGGGATCTTGCTTTTTAAGATCGGGAAATCAATTGATGCACTCGTGGTTACATAAGCCTTTGGAATAGAAGGCCATTGATCACGGTGGTTGGCTGCAAGGCGCCAGGTACCACTGAATTTACCGGTGAAGGCTGGGTTCAGGGTTAGGGGCGATGCAAAGAATTGGGAAAAATGGGGATCCTGGGCTTTAACCATATGGCTTGCAAACAGGGTACAGATACAAACTAATAATTTTCTCATTTTCATTAAATGTTCAGAACCTTAAAGATACGGATTTACAGTAAAATGCTGCATAGAAATCTTTGACAACGGAATAAGGAATTTGTAATTGGTAATTAGTAATTAGGTTTTGCACACCGGCAGCATTTAAAGTATGCAAAATCTTCTAACCTTAAAACCCTAACTCCCAATTCCTAATTACTATTATCCCTGCATTTTGGCTCCAAAAGCCAGGTCGCCCGCATCTCCCAGTCCGGGAACGATATAACCCTTTGCAGTTATTTCATCATCAATATCGCCACACCAGATGGTGGCCTTAGGGAATGCCCGGCTTACATATTCAATACCCACTGTGCAGGCAATGGCACAAACAATATGGAGTTCCTTAATATTTCCTTCGTTTTTTAAGAACTCAATTGATTTTACCAGAGAAGAACCGGTAGCGATCATGGGATCGCTGATTACGACTATGCGGTCCTCGATCTCAGGACAGCTCATGTATTCCATATGGATGTCGAAGCTGCCATCGGGATTGTGTTTACGGTATGCACTTATAAATGCATTATCGGCTTTATCAAAATATCTGAGCAGGCCATTGTGCATTGCCAGTCCGGCCCTTAATATGGTTGCTAAAACAGGCTGTTCTGTTAAAACCTTGCTGGTGCTGATGCCCAATGGAGTGGTGATCTCCCTGTCTTCCCAGGGCATTTGTTTGCTTATTTCGTATCCGATCACTTCTGCTATACGTTCCAGATTGCGCCGGAAACGCATACGGTCCTGCTGAACTTCGGAATCCCTCAATTCACTAACCCAATTGCTTATCAAAGAATGTTTTTCGCTCAGGTTGATAACCATAGTATCAGTTTGTTGTTTGTAGTTTTTTGTTTTTGGTTCCGGCAGCAGTGCAAAGCCACATTTATTGGTAGCTTTAAAACTGATCGAAGGTGTCCGACAGCCAATCAAACAAAACTAAAATAAAAAAATGCTTTATCTGTATTTTTTCTGTGTTTCTGTGCTTCGGTGGCATAATTCATGGTCAGACGGGTACCCCGAAATAATCGGGGGAGGCTGTCAGACCATTGCCCAAAATCTTTTAACATACTGTTTCACAAAAATGTAGTTTTATTGTATTCAAAATATAAACCATGAAAAAGAACGTTGCTATTTTAATTATCCTGGGTTCAATTTTCTCTGCCTGCGGCGGAGATGATCGATCTGCAGATGCAAAAGCAAAGGATAAGTATGAACAAACAAAAGAAAGCCTTGAAGAAACTGAAAAGAAAGATCCAAAACGTTTTTTAAGTGTAGATGGCAGCGATAAAAAAAATCTCTTGCGCCAGACCGTAATAAAAGGTACCATTACCAATAAGGCCACTGTAGCAAAATTCAAGGATGTGGATGTAGAGCTTTATTTTTTCAGCAGCACCGGCGCCCTGCTTCTAAAAGAGCATGAAGTGATCTATGAGGAAGTTGGGCCCGGCAGCAGTGTTAATTTTAAGACCAAGACCTATGCGCCAAAAGGTACAGACAGTATTACCATAAAAGTATATGCGGCAAAAACTGACTAGAACTTATTCCAGTAACTTAAACGCATCCCCGTCAAACAAACCCAGGTCGCTCAATTTTAAATGCGGTATCACCAACAGCGCCATAAAAGACATGGTCATAAATGGCGCTGTTAATGTGGAGCCCATATCTTCTTTCACCATTTTATCAATGGCTGTATAGGCTGCCGCTACTTTGTATCCGTCTTCATTGCTCATTAATCCGGCAACCTTTAGTGGTAATACCATAGGTTTGAGGTGTTTGAAGCCCTCCCCTCCGGGGTTCTTTGCAAAAGAACGAACGAAGTTCATTTGTGAGGGGCTTGCACTTACTCCACCTTTTTCTTTTATCACCAAATTCACAGCTTTACAAATACTTTCATCATCTACACCAACAGCAACAATATTGTGGCTATCGTGTGCAACGGATGAAGCAATGGCGCCGTTTTTAATGCCGAAGTTTTTAATAAAAGCCTTTGCAATGGGCGCATTTTTATAGCGGTTAACTACTACTATCTTTAAAATATCATCGCCAATATTACTTTCATAAAAACCATCTTTTAAAATTGGGTTACAAATAACTTTATTCGTTATCAGTTGCCCATCCAATGCTTCAATAGCATAAACAGTTTCACTTAAATCTGAAATCGCAAATCTAAAATCTAAAATATTTTTCTCTTCACATTCAAAATTGTTTAACAGTTCTAACTCACCACTCACTACTCTCGACTCACCATTTTCTGCAACCAACCCTCCGTCGATATAGGTTTGCAATACTTTAAAATCCACGAGGTCTTCCACTACGATAAAATCTGCCGCATCACCAGTTTTCAATAAACCGATATTCATTTTATAATGCTGTACCGGGTTTATACAGGCCGCCTGTAAAACTTTAAACACATTAACGCCTTTGGCAACAGCCCGCTGGCATAATTGGTTGATATGCCCATCAGCTAAACTATCCGGATGTTTATCATCGCTGCAAAACATCATCATTTCATAATGTTCATGCATCAAACCGATTAAGGCTTCAAAGTTCTTGGCAGCACTTCCCTCCCGTATCAGGATCTTCATACCGTATTTTAATTTGTCTAAGGCCTCATCCGCCATAAAGCATTCATGATCTGTGGAAATTACAGCCTCCCTGCCCTCCAAAGGAGGGTTCTTAGCGTTTGATGTATTAAGACCAATTTTTGTATGATGTATGTTTAAATTATCAGGGTCTAAAGTCTCCCGATCATTCGGGAGGTTGGGGGAGGCTTCAATATATTTTTTTGCATCATCGCCCCTTAACCCCGGGGCATGGCCGTCAACCGGCTTATTGTATTTTTTTGCTGAGGCAATTTTTTTATATACTTCCTCATCGCCAAAAAGCACCCCAGGGAAATTCATCATCTCACTTAAATAGTATATCTCGTCGTTTTGCAGCAATGCATCAACATCGCCTGAATTCAATGCAGCTCCAGCAGTTTCAAAAACAGTGGCAGGTACGCAACTTGGGGCACCAAAGTGAAATTTGAATGGAACTGTTTTTCCATTGGCGATCATATATTCAACACCTTCCAAACCACAAACATTTGCAATTTCATGGGGATCGCTGATAGTACCAACAGTGCCATGCACAACAGCCAGTTTTGCAAATTCGGATGGCACCAGCATGGAGCTTTCTATATGTACATGGCTGTCGATAAAACCGGGCAGGATGAAGTTTGTAGTTTGTAGTTTATCGTTTGTAGTTGGGAGGTTTTTAATTTCAAAAATCTTTCCATCCTCAACAGTAACTTCTCCGTAAAAAATATGTTTTGCCGGAATATCTACAATATTGCCTTGTATTTTGAAACTACCCATTATATCAAGCCTTGGTTTGTTAAGTATATTATGAAAGGTTTAAGGTACATGTTAAATGGAAACCAAAAAAAGAATTGGGCTGTATTTTTCCACTATATTTACAGCCTAAAAAAACAAAAAATGAAAAATTTAATTGTCTTCGGAATGTTCATCATGTTCCTGGTTATTGTCCAGTTTGCACAGGCCCAAACGGTGGATGAAGTAATAAACAAACATATAACCGCCCTGGGTGGTAAAGAAAGTTTAAATAAAATTCAGAATGTGGTAATGGAAGGTAGCCTTACGATACAGGGTACCGAAATTTCAGTGATCTCAACACAGGTACACAATAAACTAAATCGCCAGGATATTAATGCGATGGGTATGCAGGGTTTTGATATGATGACAGCTACAGAGGGCTGGGTGTATATGCCTTTTCAGGGTATGCAAAAG
Source organism: Ferruginibacter sp. (assembly GCA_046596255.1). Lineage (GTDB taxonomy): Bacteria > Bacteroidota > Bacteroidia > Chitinophagales > Chitinophagaceae > Ferruginibacter. Next base: position 13,852 of record JBKJMZ010000054.1, read on the forward strand.
CCAGAGCCAAAAACTGCTGACGAAATAAAAGAAAGCCAGAGCGACCTGGATGTTGCAGGTCCATTGGTTGATTATGCAGCCAAAGGGCACAAGGTAGAGCTATTAGGTAAAGAAGATGTTGACGGTACTGAGTGCCATAAAATAAGTGCCACACTTGCCAGCGGAAAAACAGTAACTTTTTTTATTGATCCGGCTTCTTACATGATCATCAGGGTAAAAGAAAAAAGAAAAATGAATGGCCAGGAAGCTGAAATGCAAACTGATCTTTCTGATTACAAAGGAGTGGAAGGCGTAAAAATGCCTTACAGCATTACACAACAATTTGGTACGGTTTTAATTTCTACCATTAAAGTAAACCAGGCAATACCTGAAAGCGCTTATAAACACGATATGTAAAATAAAAATTTAAAAAAGAGAGGCTGTCTCATAAGTAGGCAGCCTTTTTTATTTTCAAAAAAAGCAGTGGTCTTTTCCACATATTGATTGTATAACTATTGCTGCTGTCACGGGCAGCAATTTTGTTTTAATTTG
>JBKJMZ010000077.1:0-6491 GCA_046596255.1 Ferruginibacter sp.
GAAGGTGCTGTTGCTCCAAATATCCTGTTTGCAATGAAGGATACAGCAGACCAGGGAGAAATTGTAGACTTTAAGCTTGCATTTAAGAATATAAGTCAAACCGCTTTTGCCGACAGCATAAAAATTAATTTCACAATAACGGACCGGAATAATGTTCCCCACTTGCTTAATTTACCAAGAGGCAAAGCGCTGGTTTCAGGAGACACGTTGGTCATCAGTTATAAAATAGATACCAGGAATTACCCCGGCATGAACACGGTATTTGTTGATGTAAACCCTGCCAATGATCAGCCGGAGCAATATCATTTTAATAATGTTCTTTTCAAGAGCCTGTTTGTTAAGGCTGATGATTTTAATCCATTACTTGATGTAACTTTTGATGGTGTGCATATTCTTAATAAGGATATCGTTTCCGCTAAGCCGCACATTTTGATAAATCTTAAGGATGAAAGTAGGTTCCTGGCGTTAAGCGATACGGCCTATATTAAAGTCCAGGTTCGCTTCCCGGATGGTTCATTGCATAATTACTACTTTGGAGACAGCATGCGGTTTACACCGGCAAATCTATCAACTGGTAATAATACAGCAACCATTGATTTTTACCCTACCTTCTCTGAAGAAGGAGAATATGAACTGATCGTATCAGGAAGGGATGTGGTTGGAAATACGGCAGGTGCTATTGAGTATCATGTTACATTTAATGTGATAACAAAAGCAATGATCTCAAACCTATTAAATTATCCAAATCCATTTACAACATCAACGGCATTTGTTTTCACTATTACAGGAAGTGAAGTACCGCAGAACATGCGGATACAGATATTGACGATAACCGGAAAGGTGGTAAGGGAGATTACGATTGATGAATTGGGACCTTTGCACGTGGGACGGAATATAACCGAATTTAAATGGGATGGTACGGACCAGTATGGCTCTAAACTAGCTAATGGAGTTTATTTGTATAGGGTGCTTACAAACTTGAATGGTAAATCGCTTGATAAGTATAAAGCGGAGGGGGATAAGACAGATAAGTTCTTCACAAAAGGATATGGTAAGATGGTCCTCATACGGTAAACGATATTTTTTAAAAGTATAAAAGGCTGCCTGCAAAGGGCAGCCTTTATTTTTTGTTTGGTAAACCTATAAGGTTTATCTCTCTTTTAGAGATGTAGTAAATCTTGCTGCAAACCTTATGCACAGCATCATGTGGATAGGTTTTGATTGTTACCTTTGCAAATAAAAATCATTACATGGCTAAAATAGCTATCAACATAGCCACAGGTAGTTTGCAACAGGATGAAATAATTGTGGGTATTGACCTGGGAACTACCAATAGCCTGGTTGCCATCATTCACCCGGAGAGTAAAAAACCTGTTGCACTAAAAGAGCATAATGGTAAAACGCTGGTTCCTTCCATAATTCATTTTGACAGGAATGGAACTGTTACTGTAGGTGAAGCCGCGAAAGAATATTTAGTTACCGATCCCGCAAATACTATTTTTTCTGCAAAAAGATTAATGGGTAAGACCTATAAGGAAATACAAAATAATTCCGGGCCCCTGGCTTATAAGATCATCGATGATGAAAATAAACTGGTAAAAGTACAGGTGGGCAACACTTTTTATTCACCAGTCGATCTCTCTTCATTGATCTTAAAAGAATTAAAAAAACAGGCCGAGCATATTTTGAAAACCACGGTAAGCAAAGCGGTAATTACGGTGCCGGCTTACTTTAATGATGCACAGCGGCAGGCAACACGGGATGCCGGAAAACTGGCCGGACTGGATGTATTGCGTATCATTAATGAGCCTACTGCCGCAAGCCTTGCCTATGGTTTTGGGCCCCCCTCTAACCTGCCTAGCAGACAGGCAGGTTCCCCCGAAGGAGGAGAAAATGGAAAAACAATTGCCGTATATGATCTTGGGGGAGGAACCTTTGATATTTCGATCCTGAATATTAACGGTGGCGTGTTTGAAGTTTTGTCGACCAATGGAGATACTTATTTGGGTGGCGATGACCTGGATGCAGCTATTGTTGAATACTGGATGCAGCAATATGACCTTAATGAGAATGAACTAACCCACAGGCAGCAGTTGAGATTAAAAGCAGAAGAAGCAAAAAAATATTTATCGACAAATAATCTGTTTGAAATTGCTTATAAAGGAAAGCAGTTGTCAATAAATAAGGTACAGTTTGAAGAGATAATTAAACCCATCGTGGAAAGAACCATTGCATCGTGTAAATCTGCTGTAAAAGATGCCGGTTTACAAAGGAACGAAATTGATGAGATCGTAATGGTTGGGGGCAGTACATGGGTACCTTTGGTAAAGAAAATGGTAAGTGATTTTTTTGGGAAATCCCTGAACGACACCGTTGATCCTGATGAAGTGGTGGCATTGGGTGCGGCCATTCAGGCTGATATCCTTGCGGGCAATACAACCGACATGTTGTTGTTGGATATTACGCCGTTGTCACTCGGCCTTGAAACAATGGGAGGATTGATGGATGTTTTGTTACCCCGTAATTCGAAGATACCCGCTAAAGCAAGCAGGCAGTACACTACTTATAAGGATGGGCAAAGCGGTATGAAGATCGCCGTTTACCAGGGCGAAAGAGATATGGTTAAGGATAACCGGCGGCTTGCAGAGTTTAATTTGACCGGCATACCCGGTATGCCTGCAGGATTGCCCAAAGTGGAGGTCAGTTTTTTAATAAATGCTGATGGCATATTGGTTGTAAATGCAAAAGAACTCAGGAGCGGGGTGGAGCAATCCATCGAAGTGAAGCCCCAATATGGATTGTCAGATGAAGATGTGGAAAAAATGCTGCTTGACTCAATGACGCATGCAAAGGAGGATATGGACTTAAGGGCTTTAACCGAAGCAAAAACAGAAGCTGAACAACTGCTGCAAACAACGGAGAAGTTCATTCAGAAAAATTATGAAGTCATGGCACCGTCTGAAATGGCCCAAACATCCCTGGCAATGCAGGCATTGCAGCTTTCGCTGGATATGAATGATAAGAACCTCATCCAGGCTAAAACTGAAGAGCTGAATGAGATATCCAGGCCTTATGCCGAAAGGATAATGGATATTGCCGTGGAAAAAGCAATTACAGGGAAAAGAATATAATACTTTTATTTATTACCCTCTTCATATACTTTTAACTTTCAGGAATAATTAATGAAATTTACTTTAAAAGATTATAGCTGCTCTCTTTGTAATAGCAACGTAGCTGAAACGATGTTGACCAAGCAGGGTTTCTGCATTGTGAAATGTAAGAATTGTGATTTTGTATATGTAAATCCACGTATTCCTAATGAAGAACTTGTTTCAATATATAAGCAAAATTATTTTAAAAATAAGGATTATGGATATGTAGGTTATGAGCAGGAAAAAAGATTACGGGTAAAAAATTTTGAACACTGGTTGAATGATGCTGATAAATTTATAGCCGGAACTTCTATCCCTGTCTTTTCACTTGATGTGGGTTGTGCTGCTGGTTATTGCTTAGAGGTGATGAATAAAAAAGGCTGGAATGTTACCGGAATCGAGTTGGACATTGAAATGTATAAAAACCTGCAGCAAAGCGGCTATGTCATCTCAAATTCCAACATTGAAGATTTTAGTTGTGAGAAAAAATTTTCTATAATAACTCTTTTTGACGTGATCGAACATATTCCGAATGTTGATGCTGTTTTCAAAAAACTTTGTTCACTTCTTGCAAATGACGGCATTATAATTCTGGTTACCCCAAATTATCAGAGCTTTCAGCGGAAATTATTTGGGAAAAAATGGTTTCAATATAAACCTATTGAGCATATTCAATATTTTGATAAGCATTCATTAAAGGCATTTGCAGAACGTAATAGCCTTGAGATAATTCTTCAAAAATCGTGTGGCCAATATGCTGATACACAATTTTTAATAAACCGGTTAAGCTATTATAATTTTACTTTCTTAGCAAAAGTATTTAATAAAGTATTTGAACTTCTAAAATTAAAGGACAAGTATTTTTATACCGATACAGGTAGTTTATTTGTTATTCTTAAACGCAAGTAGGCAGAAATGTTCAGCACTTCTTGCAGCCAATAATACAAAAAGTGGATAGATCGAAAGAATAAAACGATTGTGATAATCATCGCATTGAAAAATGATTGCTACTGTATAAATTAAAATTGAACTGGTTAAAAAAACAATGAGGCCTTTGCTGAAATATTGGGGTTTTATAAAAAAACTGTATACAGCCAGAAGATAAACGGGGATAACATTTAAAAGAAGAAAAATATTATGACTGGAACTATAATAATTCCTGGTCATCAAAAAAAAGTATTGAATTTTTATACCTGCAAATCGCAGGAAATGGGAAAAATTGTGAGTTACATAATACCAAAGCTGGTAAACCGGGCTTCCTGTAGAATATAGATCAAGTTTTTGATAGGGCTGGGCTGCAGGGAGGTCGCAAATGATGCTCTCCTCCTCAAACGCTTGAGTTATATGCCAGTCATGTATACTTGAAAAAACGGCATTTACAAAAAAATAGGCCAATGCCATCATAGCAACTGAGCCCAGGGCAATAATGATTTTCCATTTCCTGCCAGCATTAATAAAAAAATACAGATAAATTCCAACACTAAATAATATTCCAAGTGGCCTTGAAATAAATGTTAAAATAAGTGCTGCTAAGATGATCAATATATGTTTTAAATTATCGGGTTTGTAAAGAATAAGCAGCGAAGTGAGTATTAATATGCCGCTGTAAAATACGGATTCAGTGTATAAGAAAACTATCCAGCTTTGATAGGGGCTGAAGGCAAGAAGATAAACAATTATCAATAAAGGGGTAACTGACCTTTTGAATATTTTGGATAATGCTTTGTAAAAAAGGATATAAGCAAAAAAATTTATCAATGCCTGTATTACAAATGCACCAAACATACCGATATTAACTTTTATAGCCAACGTAATTATAATAATTGTAGCGGAATAGAAATAAAATCTCGGTGCCGAGAATGATCCGGTATCAATATACCGGTGAGCTTGTTCAATATACTTGGCAGCCTCAAGTTCAATTACAACACCATGAATACTTAAATAAATGAGTGTTGAAATCAACCACATACTGGCAGTAAATAATTTTCCGTATTTAAAAAGAGCAGATGAAAGAGTAGTAGATAACATATTTATTGGAAAATAATATTAGTATTATAGCTTTTTAAAACTTCAATTTATTCGGATGCTACTGGAATTTAATAAGACAAAACAAGGAGGAATGTATATTTGTATAATTAAAATCTTTAATGCCTCATATTTCTGTTATTTAAATTAATAATAGGTTTCTCAATATACTTCCATGAAAGATAAGCCAATGGGACTGCGATTAATATTGTTATTAATAACTGTAAAACTATGGATTGATTATAACCTGTCATCTTAAATACAATTTGTTGAATTGGAAAAGCTACTATATAAAGTCCGTATGAAATATCATTGTTCAACTTTATTACAAGATTTTTGTAAAATCCAGCTAAATATGCTAACAGACCAATTATAATAAGTAGTAAAAAATCATACCTGATAAAAGATGGATTTGATACGTATAAGGTAATATATAAAAAAACTGTAAATATCAATATTACTTTTACAATTTTTTTTGATAACCCCGAACTATATATAAAACTACCAAGGAAAAAAATGCCTGATAAATAAAAATATTTAACATAAAAAAAATCCAGATTAACTACTATAGATACCGTAAGAATACATATTATTAAAGTAGATAAACTTATTACAGCAAAAATCTTTTTATTTATAATTATACCTGATATTAAAAAAACAGTAATTGATATATATAAAATTAATTCTAAAGAAATTGTCCATAACGATCCATTTACTCCATGCAAAAAAAATCCTGATTCAGTAAAAACTCCGGGAAGCATAGTCCTGATTCTTAAACCTGTCATGGTATATAAATATTTCCAGGTATCAGGGTTATTAAAAAAATCTGAAAAATCAAGTTGTGTAAAAATTGGGCCAATAAAAAAAACCGTAATCAATACAATTGTTATTAATGCAGGATAGATCCGGGCAAATCTTTTCCTTAAAAAAAACACTGTATTTTTTGTTTCACATGCACTCTTGGTTACAAAATAACCGCTTATAAAAAAGAAAATGCATAATCCAAATGCAGAGATTTCTAGTTTTCCCCCAGTAATAAGTCTAATTGGTTCAAAATTAACTTTACCAGTTATGTAATAACAATGAGAAATAATAACCAGTAAGGCCCCCAGCAATCTTAATAAATTAAAATTATTATTATGTTGTTGAAGCATTTACTTTTTAATATTTTGTAATTTCAAGGAAAAAGCTTTTTCAACATATTTCCCTACCATATCCCATTCAATATTCACCCGGTCGCCTTTTTTAAGTCTGCTCATATTAGTATGCTCAAATGTATAAGGTATAATGGCAACTGCAAACTGAGTGACAGTA
>JBKJMZ010000038.1:0-7733 GCA_046596255.1 Ferruginibacter sp.
TGATAACCTGGATAATCCACGCTGGATTTATATAGGGGCTAACGGAGATATTTTTGTGGCAGAATCAAATACCATATTAACTGGTATTAAAAAAATAGGCGCAAAACTCTCCAGGAAGATCAAAACACAAAATTATGGTGTGAGTGCCAACCGTATTACGATGTTCAGGGATGCTGATAAGGATGGGATCTTTGAAAGCCGTCATGTTTTTGCTGAAGGGTTGAACCAGCCTTTAGGCATGGTGATATTAAAGGATCATTTTTATGTTGCCAATACAGATGCATTGCTGATGTTTGATTATAAAACCGGCGATACAAAATTAGCCGGTGCCGGAAAGCAAATTCTTTCATTGCCCGCAGGTGGCTATAACAATCACTGGACAAGAAATATTATTGCTAATAAAGAAGGCACTAAAATATATATTTCCGTTGGCTCCGGCAGTAATGTAGCTGATCACGGTATGGATAACGAAATAAGAAGGGCAAATATCCTGGAATTAAATCCAGATGGAAGCGGGGAAAAGATATATGCCAGCGGCCTTCGCAATCCAGTGGGGATGGCCTGGGCCGCAGGCACTCCAACTTTGTGGACAGCAGTAAATGAGCGGGATGGGTTAGGGGATGACCTGGTGCCTGATTATATAACCAGTGTTCAGGAAGGAGGATTTTATGGATGGCCTTATGCATACTTTGGTAAAAATGAAGACCCTCGTATGAAAGATCAACAGCGGCCCGACCTGGTAAGCAAAAGCATTGTACCCGACGTATCATTGGGGGCTCATACAGCATCACTTGGCCTTGCTTTTTATAATAAAAAATCTTTTCCCTCCCGCTATCATAACGGTGCATTTATTGGACAGCATGGCTCCTGGAACCACTCAAATTTAGTGGGCTATAAAGTAGTATTCGTTCCTTTTATAAACGGAAAACCAGCCGGCACACCCGAAGATTTTTTAACAGGCTTTATAGCCGATGCTTCTAAAAGCGAAGTACGGGGACGTCCGGTTTGTATTGCTATCCTCGATGATGGATCCATGCTGGTAAGCGATGATGCCAGTAATGTGATCTGGCGTGTAAGTATGAAAAAATAAATGGTAGTGGATTATTTACCTTTTTACTGTTTTACTTTATTGATATAATCTTCATGTTCTTTTAAATATTCTTCGGGTGGCATTTTTACCGAAAGCGGGCCATTACCCACAATTAAAAAATATACAAGCAGTAATAGGATAATAATGGAAAGAAACAGTTCTGAATATGGACTGAATGCATCCCTTGTTGCATTAATATTTACAAAAATGATCGCTCCCAATAAAATGGGTATCTGTATCAGGCAGGCTGCCCTGGTAAACATACCAATGGTTAAAAAGAAACCACCCAGGATATGTGCAAAAGCTACATAATGCGCAATCAGTATGATCATAAATTCACCAAAGTGGGAAGTGAGTTTCATCACGCTGATTAGGTCGCTGGTATTGCGGAGAAAGTCAACACCCATGTAACAGAGAAAGATTCCTAATGCTATACGAATAAGATCCAGCCATTTTGGATGATGCCTGTCACCCCAATATTCAAATTTTTCGAGGAGGTTCATAACGTATAATTTAAAAGTGGAAGTAAAGAACTTCTATAAATATAATTCTTTTCGGTAAGAGATGCAAGCCCCGATTTATGCCTGGGCATAAATTAAGTAAGTATCAGGAAACCGTCTGGATAGGCGTATCATCAAGATTTTTAGGGATCACTACCATTTTGGAGCTGAAGTTCAGGGCTATTCTTCCTAGCTGATCATCAAGCTGTATTACCTGAGCAGGGTAGAGGCTACACATACGTAATGCTTCACCAATTTCAATACCTGCATGGTTTACCAGGTTTTGTAATGCCTTGTACATGGTTAGGCCCGATCCGCTGAGGATATCACCTGCCGTATATTTATCTCCATCCTGTTCATGTTGGTAATAGCCTTCGGCTGTTTTGGTAACTGCATCAGTTATGGCAAAAAGTCTGGAACCCAAGATCTTTTTTGCTATGCGGATGGCTGCATAATCAACATGATGTCCGTCTGGGATGATACTGGCCCTTATATTGGAATGATCAAGTGTTGCTCCAACAAGACCGGGATTACGATGTTGTAAAGGACTCATGGCATTGTATAAATGAGTTACAGCAGTAATACCACTATCGAAACTTTGCATGGCTTCTTCGTAAGTTGCGTTACTATGCCCGGCAAAGATTGTAATCCCTGCCGCCTGAATAAGATCAATGACCTCCTTACTGCAAACTTCCGGAGCAAGGGTAATGATCTTTATAACTCCTTTGCCATAAGTTATCAATGTCTCCACTTCTTCCGGTGAAGGGCTGTGAATTAAGGATTCAATATGGGCGCCTCTTTTCAGCTTGTTTATCCAGGGGCCTTCTACATGCAATCCCAGTATTCCTTCGCCTCCCTGTTGCCAATATTGTTTTATAGCATCAATACATTTAAAAACAGTTATGGCTTCATTGGTAGCAACGGTGGGCATACAAAATGCCGCACCGCCGCTGTTGCTGTAGCGGTTCAATAATTGTAAAGCATCCGTATCCTGGTAAACTGAAAATAATTTTTCATGAGCGCCATAAATCTGCAGGTCAATGAATGCAGGTGCCAATATGCTGTTAGGAAAGTATTCAGTATTAATACTTGTAGGAAGATCGTTAGCAGGTAAGATTGTTTTAATTATACCTTCTTCAATAATTACTGCATGGTCATTCAGCCAATCATCGCCAGTAAAAATATTATCAGCCTTAAATGCTTTTGCTGCCATACAAAAATTATTGGCAGTAAAAATAGTGAAAGAAGGTAAACGAATCCCAAAAGGACTGTCATGCTTAGGCACTAAGCCTGTCCGACTAGCCATCCAGACGGGCATCTCAGCAAAATAAAGATGGTATTAAGAACGGGATGCCTGCCTGTTAGGTAGCCATCCCGAAAATAGGGACAGGTCGTGCACAAGCATGACAAACATCCGCTTATTTTATTTTAAATATGATACCCGCCTGTATGGAAGTAATATCACGGCCAGCCTCAACATTAAAACCAAAATTGGGAGTTACAAAATAGGAAGCACCAACAAAGCCGCCAAAAACAGGGATCACTTCACTTTGCTTGACCGTTCCATTCCTGTAATACCTGTAATTATTAAAACCTACACCTGCAGAAAGGCCTGCATAAGTATCTAATCCCCTTACTTTCCATCCATAATGCCAGGCAGAACGTCCTGCTACAATGAAGGTGTTTGTTTTATAATCATCATAATCGTTTCCGTTTGTGTCATAATAGCCTCCGTTGGAAAAAGAAGCTCCTATTTGTCCGCCTAGAGAAATAGTACCAGGACCAGCATTCCAGAGGCCTACTTCCACAACTGCCTTGGTGCCAATGCCGGAATTATAATAATTAGTGTACTCTGTACTTATACCTACACCTGCACTAAGCGTTACGGTGCCTTTTTCAAAAGGGGCAACAGGGGCAGAAGATTGGGCAGAGATTGTGGCCGATACTGCTATAGCAAGGCCAAATAAAATTGCTGATATTTTGATTTGTGTTTTCATATCAAACAACAGAACAAATACTATACCAACAGGCTGGATCGGTGTGCAGTTATCGTTAATTTAAAGAGAAAGAACATCTTTAAACGGTTTATAAAGCGGCAGTTAATATCTTTTATTTTATATGCCTCATTATAATACAAAGAGAATTTCCCTAACTTTCATTTATGAAACATTTTAAGTTTTATTCAAAAGCTGATATTTTATCGCTTACCAAAGTACGCCGATTTGAGACCAGGATGGGGGAGCGGCTTCAATTTTTAAAGTCCGACAGGGAATGGCCCGAGGTATTACAGGAATCATCGGCCAAATTTGTGCTGCTGGGTATACCGGAAGATTTTGGCGTAAAAGCCAACTATGGTGTTGGTGGTACCGACACTGCCTGGCTTTCTTTCCTTTCTTTTTTTTTAAATATCCAAAGCAATGATTTTTTAACCGGGGAGAATTGTTTACTGCTTGGTCATTTTGATTTTGGTGATATCAAATTCCTGATCGAGAATAATGCCTACAATGCCGAAGAAAAGATAAATGCCTACCGGCATGCACTGAATACAGTTGATGAAGAAGTGGAGGATATCATCAAAGTAATTGCATCGGCAAAAAAGATACCCATCATTATTGGTGGGGGCCATAATAATGCTTACCCCATTATTAAGGGTGTTGCAAAAGGATTATACAAAGCAGATGTTCTTCTCCTGTCGCAGATCAATTGTATAAACCTGGATGCACATGCCGACTATAATGTGGCTGAGGGCAGGCATAGCGGCAACGGCTTCAGGTATGCAGAGGAAGATGGTTACCTGGGTAAATATTTTATGATAGGCTTGCATGAGAATTATATTACGCAGAATGTTTTGATGGACATACACAATAATCCATTCCTAAATTATATCAGCTACGAAGAGATATTCATACACGAGCGTAAGAATTTTATACAGGCAGTTGCCAGCGCCACCGGTTTCACAGAAGATAGTTATACCGGTATAGAGATAGACCTGGATTGTATTGAACAGGCTTTGAGCAGTGCCCTTACACCAAGCGGTATCACCCCATTACTGGCCAGAAAATATATAACTTTTACTGCACAGGATTCAAAAGTGGCTTACCTGCATATCAGTGAAGGTGCTACACAACTGTCAGATGGACGTAAAGATGAATCGACCGGTAAACTGATCAGTTATTTAGTAAGTGATTTTATAAAAGAGTTAACGGAGGATTAATTGAACTGGGCTGCCAGTTCAGCTTCAGAAGCTATCCCGTCTTTACGCCAGACTTCCTTGCCATCTTTAAAAATAATGAATACCGGCAGGGCTGTAACCTTGTATACTTTTAAAATTTCCTGGTCTCTTCCTCCATCTACTTTTACCAGGGTAAATTTTCCCTTATTGTTTTCAGCCAGGTTCTTTAAAACCGGCTCCATCTGTTTACAGGGTGGGCACCAACTGGCGCCAAAATCAACCAATACTATTTTTGAACTGCTAACAGCGCCGTTCAGTTCTGCAATGCTCATTTGCTTTTCATTGCTATTGCCTTCCAGCGGCTTGTTGGCAGCACGCCAGGCATTGGTTCCGCCGATAAGCTCATAAACTTCCGTGTATCCATTTTTTCTAAGTTTATCTGCCGCTGCTGTACTTCTGCCACCGGCAAGACAATACACATAAACGGGCTTGTTCTTATCAATATAAGCTATGCGGCGGTCAAATTCTTTCCGGTCGTTCCAATCGGCCTGCAGGGCATTCTTAATATGCCCTGTAAAAAACTCTCCCGGGGTTCTTACATCAAGTAACTGGATATTTTCTTTTGTGGTAATTTCTTTTTCAAATTCATGTGCTGTTAAGTTTGTTTTTGTTTGTGCGGTGCAGGCCAGCATAGCTGTCGCAAATAAAAGGGTGCTCATCAAACTCTTTAAAGATCTCATGGGTATTGTTTTTACAAATTTACTTTAATAATTCTTTTAACCCGGTTTCAGATACTGTTAATAAATTTACTTTTGTCAATCGTTTCGTCAATTCCCTCCAGTTGGGATCTTTCTTATAAATTTTTTGGAGAAGCTTTGAAGCCTGGGGTATTTTTTTATTATTAGCCAACGTAATGGCAGTCCAATACTGCATTTCCAAATTTTCCGGAAACATTTTCATAGCAGCCCCGTATTCCTCCATGGCCAGTTTCATATCGTTCTTTTCTGTTGCCAGGTCTCCTTTATCCATGTGTTCATATGCCCTGTATAATTTTAACAGCCTGCTCATTTCATTCAAGGGTGCATTATGATCATCAACGCGAAGATCGATCAGCCGCTCGTTCCAGGGCTGGTTGGTGCTTTTGCCGGCAACAACTAAAATGGCTGCTGATTGTTTACCTCTTATATCTCCACCTGCGGATTGTGCTGCCTGTAAAGCCAGTAATACTCTTTCTGCTAAAGGCTTTCCACTACTATTCTCAAATGCTTTTGCCATGGCTTTATTTACTTTGTCATTCAGCATCATATTGCTCTGTACCGAATAATTTTTTCCTATAATATTACCTGCATGGTCAATGCAATTTTTACCGGTATAAGCATTTACATTTCCGTTCACATCTATCATGGCAACCTGCCTTACTTCTCTACCTTCATCTGCCTGTAATAATTCCTGTAATGCAGCAGGAGCAGTTTTCCCTTTTTTCATCAGTTCTAATCCTTTAATGCCATAGCTTTTATTTACAAAAGATTGGGTTGCAACAACACCAACACCTGCTTCGCCCCAACTTACAGCTGTACCTACACTGAACCAATGGCTTTGTACACCCACAGCCATTTCGCCGGTTATTTCATCCCTGGCAACTATTGAAAAGGTATGTGCAAAGCCGGCATCTTTTTTAAAGTACTGTGCATGCAATGTTGAATATATTAAAAGCCCAATAAATGTTAATGCCATTATCTTTTTCATGCATTTATTTTTAGAATAAAAAAATGCCAGTTCTTTTTAGAAATGGCAGTAATTAAGAGGTATGCAATTATTTAATTAGATTTAAAACTGATCTTCATTTCTCCCTTGGTATCCTCAACCACCAGTTTACCTGCGCTTAATTCCACCACTTTCACTGTGTCGATATAAGTTGATCCATCCTCGGTAGTAATTAAAGTTTTTTCATCGGCAGTGAAATGCCAGGTACCGGTTTTATTGCCGCCGCCCATGCCTTTAGTTTCATATTTACCGTCTTTTTTAAACTCTATGCTGGCGTCTTTAAACATTTGGTCTTTTATAGAATCCGTTAAGGATTCTGTGGATTTTCCGGATATATCACTTACACTCCATTTGGCAGTGATGAGGTCTTTGTTCTTTTTTGTATTACATGCGCTTACACAGGTAAGAACAGTAAAAACTGCAATAATAAACAGGTTACTTGATTTCATTGTTAGGTTTTTAGAGTGGTAATTTATAAATTATTTTTTATAAACAATAATTAAAAAGCCATTCCGGATCAGGGAATGGCTTTGTTGTAGAAAAATTAATATTGTTATTCCGGCGACAGGTATTGAGCATATGCATATCCCTCTTCACCATCTTTTGTCCTTACCTTCCACCAACTGTCGTTGGTTTTTTCAACAAGGGTAACTGTTTCTCCATGTGCAGCCTTACCCACAATATCTCCTTCCGTGGTTGGTGTACTCCTGATGTTGAGGTTCGATGAATCTGTAGTGATCTTTAAGTTTGCACCTGCATCAGCTTTAACATCCAGGTTCATCATCAGGTCTCCGCTGGCCATATTGGGATCTATCCTGCCATACAATGCCCAAAGGCTATCATAGTCTGCAGTGCTCTTAGCTGTACCGCTAATATGTAGTACTCCATCTTTTTCCGCTGTTGCTATATTATCAACACCCAGTTCCTGGGCCGTTTGCAGTAATTCTGCATATTTAGTTTGTAAAGCCATGTTGTTTAATTTTTTAAAGTACTGATCAAATTATTTTTTGTCTTTTAAGTTGCTCACATCAGATTGCACTTTTGCAGCTGCAAGCATTTGCATGATCTTTATCCTGTTTGCTGCTGTTACTTCACCAGTGATCACTGCTTTATCGGCCGTAAATACTACCGTTACGCCGGGAATATCTTTTAGGCCATCTCTTACCTGTTGTTGGGTAGTTGCATCCAATGCGGTAGTTACAGATTC
>JBKJMZ010000059.1:0-10250 GCA_046596255.1 Ferruginibacter sp.
AGCTTTTGTATATCATGGCAGTGCCACAGGTATAAATACTATTGCAGCGGCACTGTTAGAAAGTAACCAGGCAATTGCCAATTTGGGTGCATCCGTTGCCAGTGCTGGTGACGTAAATGGTGATGGGTACAGCGATGTAATTGTAGGAGCATATAATTACGATAACGGTCAAACGAATGAAGGCGCTGCTTTTGTTTATCTGGGTAATGGGGGAGGCGGGCTACAAAATAATCTTCGTTTGTACAATACAGACCTTGTGACCCCTATCCAACGCAACAATATTTTTACACCAAACTTATTTGGCGCGGGTTTATTTGCCAAATCACCATTGGGCAGGGTTAAGGGCAAATTGGTTTGGGAGGTTAAAAGGCAGGGTCAGGCATTTAGTGGCAACCCCATTACGAACAGCACTGCTTTTCTTGCAAAGCAACCTTCATTTACAAACCTGGGCCTTACCGGAACAGAATTGAAATATAATGTTGCAAAGCAAGGGTTTCAAAATAAAATAAGGGCAAGGATTGAGTACGATAAAGTAACGGCAATTACCGGCCAGGTCTACGGCCCATGGCGTTACCCCCCAGGTTATACACAAGGTGCTTATGGTTTTAATTCAACACCGTTGCCTGTTACGCTGCTAAGTTTCAATGGCAGGTTTTTGAATGCAGCTGATGTGCAATTACAATGGATAACCAGCAATGAACTGAACATGCAAAGCTTTGAGGTGGAAAGAAGTGCCGATGGCCTGAACTTTACTACTGCCGGACAACTTACGGCAAGTGGCAATGGCAACAACCGTCAGGTATATTCAATAAACGATCCTAATGTACAAGGAAACCTGTTTTATTATCGGTTAAAAATAATAGAAAAAGCTGGTCAATTATCTTATAGTCATGTGATCACTGTTAGCCGCAATAATATAGCTGGTAATTTTCTTGCACCTAACCCGGTTACACAGGGGAATAATACAACGTTAAGCATACAATCAACTTTAGCTGATCAGCCTATACAGATCAGCATCATTAATACATCCGGGCAGATCATTAAAGTAGAAAAAGCGGTATTACAAAGGGGTAAAAATTTGATCAGTATTTCAACAATAAAAATAGCCAGTGGAATATACCTGGTAATGGTAAAAGGAAATGCAACCAATGAAACTTACCGGCTGGTTGTACAATGATATTAAAGTCATATTTAGCAATAATATCTGTTATCGTGATGCATCTATATACCTGAGAACAAATATAAACTCAACGCAACATTATTAATTATACCAGGGCCAGGTCCAGCACCTGCTGCATCGTCTTTACATAATGAAATTTAATTCCTTTTATATACTGGCTGTTGATCTCTACCACATCTTTCTCATTCTGCCAGCACATGATGATCTCTTTTAAACCGGCTCTGCGTGCTGCCAGTACTTTTTCCTTGATACCTCCAACAGGTAATACCTGTCCACGTAATGTGATCTCTCCTGTCATGGCAAGGTAAGGTTTCATTTTACGGCCTGTGAATGCACTTGCCAAAGCAGAGAGCATGGTGATACCTGCACTTGGTCCGTCCTTAGGCACAGCTCCTTCGGGCACATGGATATGAATATCTTTTTTATGGAACATTTCAGGATCGATATTTACTTTGCGGCAATTGGCTTCAAGATAAGTGAGTGCTGTACTTGCACTTTCCTTCATTACATTACCGAGGTTGCCGGTCAGCTTCAGTTCACCTTTTCCATCACTTAATTGCGATTCAATAAATAAAATATCGCCACCCACATAGGTCCATGCAAGACCAACCGCCACGCCAGGCATGTTAGCGATCTTGTACAGGTCGTTACTGTATTTTGGTTTGCCCAATATCTTTTCAACATCATTATTGGTGATGGTAGCTTTAAGTTTTCCTTTTATCACGTATTCCTTGGCCTGGTAACGCATGATGCTGGCAAGTTGCCTGTCAAGCTCACGTACACCACTTTCCCTGGTATAATCCTGTATCATTTTTTCAAGCACGGTATCACTTAATTTAAAGCTGATCTTACTAAGCCCATGCATTTCTTTTTGCTTAGGCATTAAATGCCGCTTGGCTATCTCTATCTTTTCTTCCACAGCATAACCACTCAGGTCAATGATCTCCAGCCTGTCTTTTAATGCAGGGGGGATATTGCTGAGGTTATTGGCAGTGGCAATGAACAAAACCCTGCTAAGGTCATATTCCAGCTCAAGATAATTATCGTAAAATGTATTGTTCTGCTCCGGATCAAGCACTTCAAGCAAAGCAGATGAAGGATCACCGCGGTGATCACTGCCAACCTTATCTATCTCATCCAGTATCATTACGGGGTTACTTGATTTTACTTTACGTATGGATTGCAGGATACGGCCCGGCATAGCGCCAATATAGGTTTTGCGGTGGCCCCTTATCTCACTCTCATCGTGCAATCCACCTAAACTAACCCTAACATATTTACGGTTAATGGCAGCAGCAATGCTTTTGCCCAGGCTTGTCTTTCCAATACCCGGAGGGCCTAAAAAGCAAAGTATCGGCGATTTCATATCACCTTTTAATTTCAACACGGCCAGGTATTCTAAAATGCGTTCTTTAATTTTCTGCATACCATAATGATCCATGTCTAAAACCTTTTTGGCTTTTTTAAGATCATAGGAATCTTCTGTGTATTCATCCCAGGGCAGGTCAAGCATCAGGTCGAGGTGATTGTACACAACCGAATAATCAGGCGTGGAAGGATGCATACGCTCCAGTTTCTCTGCGCCTTTGATAAACATATCTTTGGCTGCTGCAGGCCATTTTTTATTTTCAGCTTTCTTCAGCATTTCTTTTACTTCCGCCACATTATCTCCACCCAATTCATCCTTGATCGCTTTCATCTGCTGCTGTAAAAAATATTCCCGCTGTTGTTTATCCAACTCTGCTCTTGTCTTATTGGTTACTTTATTCTTGAGTTCGGTGTATTGCAACTCGGTCTGCATCAGGTTCATCAGCAACTCAGCTCTTGCCTTAATATTGCTGATCTCCAGCAGCCGCTGTTTTTCTTTGATATCGCTATTTAAATTGCTGCTTACAAAATGTATCAGGAAAGATGGGTTCTCAATATTCTTTAAAATGATAGCGGCTTCACTGGGAAGGTTGGGTGAGAGGTTAATGATCTGCCCGGCCAGGTCTTTGATGCTGCCGATCATCGCATTAAAATCTGCATCATCTTTTAACACCTCATCCGTCAATACAGTGATCCTCGCTTTAAAATAAGGATCATCTGTTGTGATCTCTTCAATTTTACAACGCTTACGGCCCTGTATAATGATGGTTGTTCCTCCATCGGGCATTTTAATGAGTTTGGCAATTTTTGCAACCGTTCCAATATCTTCCAGGTCGCTTACAGTAGGCTCTTCAACTGTACTGTCTTTTTGTGCTACTACGCCTATCAATTTGTCAGCCTTGTAAGCATCAGTTACTGCTTTAATACTTTTATCACGGCCCACGGTAATGGGAATTACCACACCCGGAAACAATACTGTATTTCTTAAAGCTAAAAGGGGGATATTGTCTGGAATCGGCTGATCATCAGCAGTTCCGTCATCATCTTCATTAAGTGGAATGATGGGCATGAATTCCATTTCGTCTTCTGGCCCCTGTAAATAAAAGTTATTATCCATAATTTTTCTCAATATAAAGTCAAATTGTCAAACGACACAGTTAGTTTACTGTTTTTTAGTGGATTAGTGTAAGGACAATATTAATGCCGGAAACGGAATTAGGAATTGGTAATTTGGAATTAGGTAAGTGTAATTGGTAATTTGTAATTGGGAATTAGGGTTTGAAAATAAGATTTCACTTTAATTGATTCAGCATAACAACTGTTACCAAATGCTCTTAAACTAATTCCTAAACCCCAATTCCCAATTACTTAAATTACTTTTGCACCGCATGTACATAAACTGTAACGATAAAGAACTGGAAACATTACAAAAGATCGCTCTTGCTGCACAAGAACTGGGCATGCCATGCTATTTGATCGGGGGATTTGTTAGGGATAAAATATTGGGAAGAGAGACCAGGGATATGGACATTGTTTGTGTAGGCGATGGTATTGAGCTTGCCGCAAAGGTTGCTGAAAAGTTTTATCCAAAACCTGAAGTACACTTTTTTAAGAATTTTGGTACTGCTCAGATAATTATAGGAAGTAAGCAAGTGGCATTAGACTCCAATGGTACTCCAGTTCCTTCCCCTTTGGGGTTCCCTTACAAGGGAAAGAACGAAGTTCGTTGGGATGGGGCCATCGAATTTGTAGGCGCCCGTAAAGAAAGCTACAGTTACGACAGCCGCAAACCTGCAGTGGAAATGGGAACTATTGAAGATGACCAGAACCGCCGCGATTTTACCATTAATGCAATGGCGATAAGTTTGAATAAGGGAGACATGTCTGCCGGACAGGCAGGCTTTGGGGAACTTGTTGATCCATTTAACGGTATTAATGACCTGGAGTTAAAAAATATACAGACACCGCTTGCGCCAGGCATTACCTTCAGCGATGATCCTTTACGCATGATGAGGGCCATCCGTTTTGCTTCGCAATTAAATTTCTCCATACATCACGAAACATTTGAAGCCATTATTGACAATGCAGAACGTATTAAAATAGTAAGTGGCGAAAGAATAGCTGATGAACTGAATAAAATATTGTTGAGTGATAAACCATCAGTAGGCTTTGATCTTTTATACAAAAGCGGTTTATTAAAACTGATCTTTCCGCAGATGGTTGACCTGGCAGGCGCTGAATACATTGATGGCATGGGGCACAAGGATAATTTTTACCATACCATACAGGTGATAGATAATATTGCCAAATACACAGATGACCTCTGGCTGAGGTGGGCAGCAGTTTTACATGATATTGCAAAACCGGTAACCAGGAAATTCGAAGAAGGACATGGTTGGACATTTCATGGGCATGAAGTATTGGGAGGCAGGATGGTGCCTAAAATATTTGCAATGCTGAAATTGCCGCAAAACGAAAAGATGAGATTTGTGCGTAAGCTTGTTGAGCTGCACCTGAGGCCCATCAGTTTAACCAAAGAAAATATTACCGACAGCGCTATAAGAAGATTGCTATTTGATGCCGGCGAAGATATAGATGCGCTGATGACTTTGTGCAAAGCAGATATCACTTCTAAAAATAAGACCAAGGTAAAGCACTTCCTGGAAAATTTTGAAATGGTTCAACAACGCTGTGCCGAAGTGGAAGAAAAAGATCATCTGCGTAACTGGCAACCACCCATAACCGGTGAAATGATCATGCAAACCTTTAACCTGCCTCCATCAAGGCCTGTTGGAGACCTGAAGAGTGCCATACGGGAAGCTATATTAGACGGGATAATACCTAATGAGTATGAAGCGGCTTATGCTTTTATGTTACAAAAAGCTAAGGAATTGGGAATTAGTAATTAGGATTTAGGAATTAGTAATTAGTAATTAGGTTTTGGTGCCGGATACTTTTGTTAATTAGCAGCGCCTGTTACCAAATTCCCAATTCCAAATTCCCAATTCCTGCAATTAAGTCTTACTTTTACAATATGGCTATTTTACGATTTAGAATATATTGGGAAGATGATGACAGTGTGTACAGGGATATTGCTATAAAGCATACACAGAGTTTCCACGACCTGCACCAGGAGATCTTAAAAAGTTTTGAATTTGATTCAAAGCATAAGGCCACTTTTTACCGCAGTAATGATAACTGGCAGCGTGGTCGGGAGATATCGCTGGAGAAATATGATAAAACCTATAAAGCTGAGCCGTTGATCATGTCGGATACTGTAATGGGTTCAGAGATCAGCAATCCCAACCAGAAATTCATTTATGAATACGATTTTAACAAGTATTGGCATTTTATGGTAGAGCTAATAACTGTGGATAAGGCCGAGAACAGTAAGCTTGTTTACCCCTCCTGCATACGTACCGAAGGCATTGCACCCTCGCAGTATGGTACAAAGGGTTTGGTTGATAGCCGACTGGCAGAGATGGAAGAAAAATACGACCTGAAACCCGAAGCCATGGCAGAAGGATTTAGTGAAGAAGGAGAAGAAGGCGATAGCGTGGAGGCAGATGGAGAAGAGGACACACAGACAGATGAAGCGAATGACGGATTTTAGTGAATCAATAATTAATTGAATGGATAATTAGTTAATGGATAATTGATAATTTTTTTAATTCAGGTTTATCTCAGCTTATAACAAATCCATTAATTCATCTGTGATCTTTAATCCTGAGGCATTATCCATTATTCCATTATCAATTATCCATTAAAAAGAGTTCTTTACAAACTCAAATACTTCCATGAATAAAACCTGCATCCTCATCGTAGGCCCAACAGCAGTTGGCAAAACTTCCCTGGCTTTACAAACAGCACTCCATTTTAAAACAGAGATCATTTCGGCCGATAGCCGCCAGTGCTTTAAAGAGCTGAACATTGGTGTGGCCAAGCCTTCGGCAGATGAGCTGCAGCAGGTTAAACATCATTTTACCAGTTCGCATTCCATAAAAGAGGAAATGAATGCTGCCATATTTGAGCAGTATGCACTTGAAAAGATAAATACCATTTTTCAAAAGCATGATGTAGCGGTAATGGTGGGTGGCACGGGATTATATGTAAAAACATTTTGTCATGGTATTGACGAAGTTCCGTTAATAGATGAGAAGATCCGGGAGAAGATAATTGCCGATTTTGAATGGGAAGGGTTTGAATGGTTACAAAAAGAAGTTGAAAAAAATGATCCATTCTATTATGCTAAAGGTGAAATAAAAAATCCGCAGCGGCTGATGAGGGCTTTGGAAGTAAAACTTTCTACCGGCAGGTCCATCACCGAATTCCAAACCCAACAAAAAAGAAGACGTGATTTTGATATCATCAAGATAGGATTGGAACTCTCCAAAGAACAACTGCATAAAAATATCAACGGAAGGGTAGATGCCATGATGAAGGCAGGTTTACTGGAAGAAGTAAAAAAACTGGTACCGCATAAAAAATTAAATGCACTGCAAACTGTGGGCTACCGCGAACTTTTCGGCCACCTTGCCGGCGACCTGTTACTGCAAGATGCCGTAGAGATCATTAAAATAAATACCCGCCAATATGCCAAAAGGCAAATGACCTGGTTTAAAAAAGATGAGGAAGTAAAATGGTGTGCGCCGGAGTTAACAAAAGTGATGGAGTACATAAAACAAGTTGATGAGGTTTAATGCAATCACTCTTCCAATTCAATTAATGCATAGCAGTAATCAACATTGATGTATTTCATATTAGTCGTGTTGTGTCCTGGGCTCTGTCTGGGTTTACTTGATGTTGAAGATTTGCTCGTGCTGCCGGGGCTTTATTTGTAATGCTTAAACCCAATTTTATTTCGGGGAGTTGGCTTTGCATCTTTTGCTAATAATCCTTTTAGCACCAAAAAAATATTCTCAATGTCTTTACTATTACCTTTTACTTCCTTTTCAAGTTAGACAAGTTGTAACAAAATTTCTTTGTGGGTGAGTGCATACTCTCTCATCTTTACAAAAACCCTTACCACTCTTAAATTTACTTCAATGGCTGTTTTGCTGTTTAAAATACATGACAGCATGGTACGCCCTGTTCAGTAAAACAAAAAGGGGCAGCACCGCCAAAATGGCTTTTAGATGGTATCACATTTTGTGATACCATCCCATCGATTTCCTTAGCCGTCATTTCAAACATAAAATCTTTAGGGAACCGGTCCATATTCCTTTTGACAGCCTGTTTTAATACCCTCGTTTCTATTCTATACAGTTCGGACAGGTCTCTGTCAAGCATTATTTTTTCGCTCCGTATTACATAAATACGGTTCAATATTTTTTGCTCTATCACTAATCCCTGTAATTCCTTCTTTGCCATCCTTGTTCATTTGTTTGTAAAAATAAAATTTTAAAAATGGTATTACAAATTGTGACCTCCAATTTATTTATTGGCCTTCGCTCATTACTTGGCGGTACTGTATTAGCATAGGTGATTTTCCCATTAATTTTGGCTATTTTTTTTCCGCAGTGGGTGTACCCTAAATACATTGTTACTCCATCCTTACTCCCGTGAGCGCCGCCGCCTTGTCTCCGACAAGCGGCATAACAAAATTGGAAAAAATATTTTTAGGTTGATGCAGCATAAACTCATCATAGAAGAATTCCGTCAGCCCGTAACTGAAGTTGATGACAGTTAGCTGCTGGCGTTTTTTTCGGCTGCTTATTTCTTTGCAAAATTAGTTTCTAAAAAATTTAATATCAAGTCAAAATGTTTTAATGGTTCTCCATGACCACCTTCTATAACATTATGCTTAATGGCATATTCAAATTTGTTGCCTTTTAGGCGTGCTACAATTTTGTTGCACATTTCTACACTCGGAATATGGTCGTCTTTAGTAGCAGATAAAAGTAAAATTGGGCCATTGATTTTTTCCACTTTAATTAATGCTTTTTCTTCTGCTATACTATCTTTTAACATAGCTGTAAATGTTCCTCGTAAGTCATGTTTCATTAAAAAGGGAACTGCTTCTTCATTAACAGGCACAAATGGAAGCTCCCTATTTTTAAATGTCCATGCAGAAGTAGTAAAATGATTGGTGTGACCCGGAAAAGCCACATGACTTGGTACTATAGCTACCACACATTTAATATCTTTAAAATAAGAGCCTATAAGCAGTGCTAAATCTCCACCTCTTGACCCACCTATAATGGCAATTTTATGTTTATTAATTCTTTTATTTTTAGTAGCTGTCACGATGGCATCATGCACTTGATTGATAGATATTTTATTCAACGTATCAGGCGTTCCTTTTGCTCCGAAATAACCAATTGCTAAAAAAGCGTAGCCTTTTTCAATAAATTGGTCTCTCGTTTTTTTCCAATAGTCGCTTGTCCACGCATTGCCGCCTTCCGAACCTCCAAGGCCAACAATTAAAGGCTGATTTTTACCGTTTCCGAGATATAATTTGCTCTCAACATTTGGCGTTACCAATGTTATTTGAGAAAATGAGTTGGACGAAATAACTATGAAAAGTCCAAAAATGAAGTGTTTTAAGTTTTGCATTTTATACATTGTTAATTTGAAAAACAAAATTGAGATTTTCAATTGTCAAAACTTTTGACCTATATCAAATAATCATTTTTCGGCTCTAATTCTGCTCAATGTTTCTTGCGTAATGCCCAAATATGAAGCTATCATTCCAAGTGGAATTCTATAATGAATGTCGTGATATGTCTCAATAAAATGATTGTATTTTTCTTTTGCAGTTGTAAATCGCATTGATCTTATTCTTTCCATAAAGTGCCCAAAAACAGTACCCATTGACAGTCTTGCATAGCGTTCCATTTCTGAAAAATTTTCAAATAAATACATCAAATCAGTTACATTTAAACAAAATGCGTCAGTATCTTCTATTGCATCAATATAATAAATATCTATTTGTCTTGTTCTAAAACTTCTAGGTGAATTACTCCATTCACCTTCTGCTGGAAAATATTCACTAATTTCTTTTCCATCTTTGATAAAATAGGTTCGCATAAGTCCCTTTTGGATAAAGTAACTTTTAGTGCAAATTGTGTCAGCATTATGAACAAGTTCGCCCTTTTTAAAAGTCTTGAATTCAATTCTTTTAGCAAGTTCACTTTTTAAAGTGTCGCTTAGTTTTATATACTTTTCAAAGTGTCTGAATATTTCGTCTGTTTGTTCGATAATCTGTCTGTTTATTGTTGGTTATACGGTTCGGTACGCTTGCAGCTTACATTTGCGCTAATATACGCTACCCATAAAGCGCAAACAATTTTTTTAACCTATTCTTTTCTAACTTAAAAAGCGCTACTTGTAGTCAATATCGCAAATACAATCAAAGTATAAAAAAACGCCCCGAAAAAAACTCCGGAGCATTTATAAGCAATTGGTCAGGTGTTAAAATTTTAATCCAACAGTAGCTATTATATTTCCTCTTTGTTGTTTCAATGTAGCATAGGTATTTGCACGGTCCTCTAACCGGTAAGGAAAACTTACATCTTTACTTGTAGCATGCACATAACTCAGGTCAATAAAAAATCCTTTATTGCGGTAACCAAGTCCACCACTCAGTAACATGCGGTTGGCCTTGTATGCGGCATCTTTATAAGGGTTGCCATAATAAGCAAATCCCAGTCTGGCCATAATGATATTGAACTTTAGCTCTCCACCCACACGAAAATTAAAA
>JBKJMZ010000171.1:0-2738 GCA_046596255.1 Ferruginibacter sp.
CGATCTGGCAAGATCAACCTTTGCAGGCTTAGACCTGCAACCTGATATTGCTTATATTGACATCCCCGAAGATATCAGGGACAGGTACCAGTATTTTACCGAAGCCAATATGGATAAACTGAAGGCTGCCGGATATGACAAAGAATTTTACCCGTTGGAGAAAGGGGTTGATGATTATGTAAGGAATTATTTGGCGAAGAATAGTTTTTATTAAGGCAATGAAGGTTTAGTAAAAGGTCCCTTCCTGTATATTCAGTTGGTATGGAACCAATTCTCTCATTATTTTTTCATTGGAATGCATTATCTTCATGGTGATGCCTACAGCCCCAAATTGTAAAAGAAAAGCATCAACAACTGTTCTTAAAAAAACTTCTTTAGGTGCATATAGTTTACTTATGCTTCTTGGGCCTGCTAACTCAAAAGTATTTTCAACCCTGTTCATTTTAAAATAGCTTTCATTCAGGTGTTTGTAAATATTTTCCCCATCCGAATAGCCCCAGGCCTTATGTGTCACTGATGTATCATGTAGATTACTTCGCAAAATTGTACCTTTCTTATCCGCCTTCACTTCAAAATCGACTTCTATCGGACGATTGTACAAAAAATCTTCATAGTTCCGATAAATCCCCTTTTTGGGAGAGCCACTTGTAAGTATGGGATAAGAAAATTTATTTTTCAAAGAATCAATAAGCAATTCACCAGAAAAATATGAATTAAGTGGCGGGTCTATAATTAATTCATTACATTTTGAAAGTGAAACTTTCAATGTTTCTTTTAATAATTCGTCTGCAACTTTCCCAATCCATTTACGGATACTTATCACAGTATCAAGTTTGCCCAAATATCTAATACTTTTCCCTTTTTGAAGATAATAGTCTGCATCAAAATTGCAAAAACTGATATATGCTTTATCATCTTTAAAAAACCCATCGGCCTTTGTAGACTTTACAATGATTTGGGATATCCATAAATGATTAATAACTACTAATATACGGCCAGTGTCAATTGAAGATGTTGTAAGGTCAGTTAATTTAGAATTGATGTAAGCAATATCCTGTCCCGGGAAATCAAAATTATAAAAGGAATTAGTTTCTCCCATTCTTATAAATCCAAGTTTGCTTTTGTCGGCCCTTGAATCTATGAATTCAACAGGGTAGGTAAAATTAAGATGAATGCTGTCGAACCACTTTTTCTTTATCTCAATTTCATAAGTTTTAAATCCGGCAGAATTAAAATTATCCTCCGTTAAGATCTGGCGTATCTGGCCAGTTACAGAAAGATTTAGCATTAATAAAAGAAATAAGAGGTGGATATATTTCATGGCAAAAGATAGTTTCCAAAATAAAAGACCCTTTAATAAACTTCCCCAGTTTCCATATCTATTTGATAATATTTGAGGTCTAGTTTGTACACCATTTTTTTAGGGCCTGTATTGGTAGCATAATTTAACCCAGATGTCATGCTGCCAATATGTTTGCTTTTTTGCACCATTCCTTTAATACCAAAAAAATAAAAAGTATTTTCCCTCCTCACCAGTTTTGAATACTTGTCTCCGGAATTAATATAAATATTTTTACCGTCACAATATCCCCAGGTATTCCTTGTCGGGTGTTCAGTGTCTCCTTCTTTTACATATAGTATATCTCCTCCTGGCCCTTCTCTTAATCCAAATTGTGATATTGAAGGTGCATTTAATTTAAATTCTTCAAAATTTTTATACGCTCCTTTTTTAAGATCAACAAACAACACTGGCACAGTAGTCTTTTTTGAAAAATCTCGGCTTATGTCACTCAATAACAACTTTTTTCTCTTTGCTAAAATTTCATTCTGGTTAATATCTGTTAATTTTTGTAAAGAGGATTTTAATACTGATGTAACAAACAAACCTGCATTATCAACAAACTTTGTTCCCCGGTAATCATTTAATCTTTCTTTAAAAGTAAATACAGAATCAATCCTGTATAGCGGATAGAAAACACTATCCTTTTCCAAATAAAATTCAAGCTTACATAGTACGCCTGCATCCCATCCATTTATTGCCTGCCCAATTTTATCATTTTCATATCGAATTTCATCCGCCTCAGCCGAAAGCCAGAATTTCTTAACTACAATCAACAATTTGCTTTTAGAGGTTTCGTTTTTTTTACATTGGAGGTATTCACTTATCCATTTTGTAAATCCGCTGCTTAAAGATGGTGAACAATAATATACTTTAGACCAGGCATCATTATACTTATTTTTTGGCAACGTGCCGGATTTTACTAAATACCTCCTTGCATCACTCTCTTTCAAATAATGATAACCCACGGCCGCAGTATCATCCCTTAAATCAATTACATTAACTGAATAAATACTTTTGTTGAATGAATTTGAAGTAACCTCCTTTTCAAGCTCAATTTCCAATCTGTTATTGAAGTCAATCACTTTTGGCTCTATTTGCGCAAAAACAGGGCAGGATATATTTATAATAAGAATTGCAAATGCCATTACTTTCATTGCGAAACAGTGTTTAATTATACTATTATTATTTTTCATTATAAAGCTAAAGTTTTTTCACAAAACACAGGCCCAAATTTCCTCCCCCCGAATATTCCCCATATCTTTGCATGACCTCCAAGATTTATCTCGAAACTTTCTGGTCATATTTATTAACGGCAATCTGCCTCCCGAAAAATAAGGGATGCGTTGGCAAATTTTTTTTTATGGCTAAGTATATTTTTGTAACCGGTGGTGTTACT
>JBKJMZ010000007.1:0-2865 GCA_046596255.1 Ferruginibacter sp.
GTACCTCACAGCGAAGGCCGACCACCGTATGCACCGGGCGTACTTTTAAAACTTTACCTGTACGGTTATTTAAATAAGGTACGCAGCAGCCGCAAGTTGGAAAAAGAGTGCAGCCGTAATATAGAACTGCAATGGTTACTCCAAAACCTTCAGCCCAACTACCATACCATTGCCGATTTCAGAAAGCTTCATGCACAGCCTTTGCAAGCCATGTTTAAACTCTATGTACAGTTTCTGGGCGATGCCGGTTTATTGGGCAAAACCACCATTGCCATAGATGGCAGCAAGTTTAAAGCTGTAAACAGCAAAAAGAATAACTACAATTAAAAAAAGATTGATAAGCATCAGCAGTTCATAACCGATAAAACCGCAAAATATTTCCAGGAGCTTGATGAACTGGATAAGCAGGAACAAAGCAGCAACAAAGATGAACTTCAACTTAAAAAAGAAAAAATAAAGCAAGGGCTTGAAAAACTAAAAGAACGCACCATAAAATACGATAGCCTGCAACAGCTGTTAAATAATACCGATGACAAACAGATAAGTACCACCGATGCTGACAGCCGCAGCATACTGATCACCAAAAGTATTGTGGAGGTTGCTTACAATGTACAGAATGCGGTAGACGATAAACACAACCTGATAGTACAAACCCAGGCTACCAATACCAATGATGGTAAGGCATTACATAAAGTAGCTATTCAGGCCAAACAAAATTTACAATTACAAAGTGCAGACCCCCTATTGGTACTTGCCGATAAAGGATACCACACCGGAGCAGAACTACAGCAATGCCAGGATGATAACATGATAACCCATGTTGCCTACAAAGAACAACCCGGTGTAAAACATATAGCCCATGAATTTTTAGCTGAAAGCTTTGCTTATGATAAAGCAACAGATAGCTACATCTGCCCTGTAGGTGCCACGCTAACCAGCCTTGGTACCTGGCACAATAAAAAGGGCGAAGCCAACGAAACCAGCTTTCGTTTTAAAACCTACCGTACCGATGGCTGTAAAACCTGCGCATTAAAAAATCAATGTACCAAACTTAACAAACGAATTATACAGCGCAGCGAGTACCAGGATGCTGTGGACATCAATAATAATAACATCAAGCAAAACCCACATTATAATAAACGACGGCAGGCCATTGTGGAGCATCCCTTCGGCACCATCAAACGGCACTTTGGATTTACACATACTTTGCTAAAAAGGATTGCAAAAAGTAAATGGGGAAATGAATCTGATCATGTTCTGTTACAACTTTCTGCGAACAAAAAATATCCTGGGCTTTGATAAAATGCTTGAAACAATAAAAAACTGGCAACCAGACTACAGTAAAATAGTTTGTGCTTTAAAAGATGCATTTATCAAAGCGATTTACCGGCAAAATGAGCCAACCCATTTTTTGCTTCGGATAAAAAATTCATTTTTAGCAACAGTGTTAAACTGCTTCTATCAAGGGTACAATTAATCCTATAGTTTGAATTGAAAAGAAAAGAAGGTTTTTTCACAGTCTGACGAACAGGGCTTGCTGCTGTGCTGGAATTTATATTCGTCCAGCCTGGAACCGAAGCCCAATAGAATTACTAATGTCGAAAAGAACTAAAGCTGAACATTTAATGTCGAGCCAGAACTGCTGCTGATAGCGAACAAAAAGATGAGGATTTATTCGTCTGCCAGCATAGCAGCAAACCACTGTTAGCGGTTGTTTCTTATCCCCTAAAACAAACCAAAGCCAGTGGCAAGATAAAAACCAAACCTCTTACTCGTCTTCCAAATGGTATTCTTTTGTCAAATACGCTATTAACGAGCGTGCATAGTTTGATTGAACTTTCAAATATTTTAGATAGTCTCCCGATGAAACTAAAAGAGCTATCACTTTATTAAAATATAATTTTAGTTTTTCTTTATCTGTTGTCACAGCGGGCGGCAGCTTGTCCGAAAGCTTGCGGTCTTTTGTATAGGTGGTATCCAGTAAAATGGTGATATCAAAGGTTTGTTCAAGGGTTAGAATATAATCATTGAATATCAAATGATATTGCTGCCATTGTGTTTCAGCAGTTGAATTCATAAGGTCATACTTCAGAATGCTATCAGCAACATGCCCCCGCTGAATCAACCTGAGATTGCCACTCTTTAGTTGTGTAAGGGCGGCATTGTTGGCTGTAAAGTGGTAATAATAAACGGCGTATTCTAACGTTAGTTTGGTAAGTGCTTTGAGATTCTCTGGCACTGCAAAGTCTAACTTCGATAAATGCGCAAGGGTATCGAGTTTTTGGGTATAAAGGGTTATCTCCGGTATATCCTGGTTGAGTTGTGCGGTATCGTCTTTTAGGTTTTGTACCATGTTTTGGATGTATGCTTTTTCTCTATGCCGCTCAACTGAGGTTTCACGAATATTTTCTGCAATGAAACCAAGAAAAACTGCCAGAAATAGCATCAGGAACTCAAGTAAGTATTCGCTCCATTTCTTTTTGTGGGTCAGGTGCTTCGAATGATGTACTTCCATTGATGAATTGTCGTTTGTGTTTTGGTTTATTCCATTATCGGAAATCTTGTTTTGCTGTTCAGTCGAGAGTGGTTCAATTGGAACGGCATGCGTAATCTCTTGAAGAGAAGGCTTTTCAGCAAAATGTTGTTGTTCAGCGCCGGGTTGCTCCTCAGCAGTCGTTTCTATGTTTTGGTTGTCATCCATAAGCAAAAACAAATTCAATTTAAAGTTTTTCAGTATAGCAAGTCAATAACTCTTATAAAAGTATCCGCATAGCCCCCTAAAAAAAGCCACAAAGTTTATTAAGTTTTGGGGCTGTGCGGTATACTTTTGTGTTGACCGACGTTTGAGACGTTGTTAGGTGTAAA
>JBKJMZ010000066.1:0-19209 GCA_046596255.1 Ferruginibacter sp.
TTACTGACCCTGCTTATACCGAACCCTTCTATATTAAAGACTTTCAATCAGTTATTACAAAATAAAATTATAATTAAAAGAAATGTTATTTGCCTCATTTTAGAGAGTTGCATAAACAATTAATGGTATATTTGTATTGTTCAAACATTGTTCAAGCATTTAAAATTTAAATCCTTATGATTGTTGCGTCTCCCACACGAGAGCAGGATACATTAAGCCCTGCCCCGACTTCACCCGATTCTTCTATTAATGTAGATTATCAGGCACTAAAAAAAGCCGCAATGGTTTTGCGTGCTTTAAATCACAAACTTCGTCAGCAATTATTGAAATTAATTGAGGAAGAAAAGAAGATTACAGTTACAGAAATTTATGTTCGTTTACGTTTAGAACAGTCAGTTGCTTCGCAGCATCTCGCTATACTACGTAAAGCAGGTATTGTAAATACCGAACGTGATGGAAAATTTATTTTCTATACTGTTAATTACAAGCGTATTGACGAAATCAACCAGTTTGTAAAAGACCTGGTAGGTTAAAATTTCTGAAATTTGTATCTAAGCGTTCCGGCTCTTTGCAGGAACGCTTTTTTATTTCTAACTTTAGGTAATATTCTTTTTTTAAAAATAATTACAAATGACCGTAAAACAATTATACACTGGCTGCCTGAGTGAAGCTGCTTATTATATTGAGAGTGAAGGAGAAGTTGCTATTATTGATCCGCTGAGAGATACGGATGAATATATAAGCCTGGCAAAAGAAAATGGTGCAGGTATCAAGTATATTTTTGAAACTCATTTTCATGCAGATTTCGTAAGTGGCCATATCGATCTTAGTAATAAAACCGGGGCGCCAATTATTTTTGGACCTGCCGCTGAAACCGATTATAAGGTTTACAACAGCAAGGATAACGAGATATTTAAACTGGGTAAAGTAACAATACAGGTATTACATACACCCGGTCATACACTTGAGAGCAGTTGCTATTTATTGAGAGATGAAAATGAAAAGCCTTATGCAATTTTTACCGGTGACACTTTATTTGTTGGGGATGTAGGCCGGCCTGACCTTAGCAGCGGAAACATGAGCAGTGCTGAGCTTGCCGGAATCATGTATGAAACTATTCAAAATAAGATTCTTCCGTTGTCTGATGATGTAATTGTATACCCGGCCCATGGTGCAGGCAGCAGTTGCGGAAAAAGTATGGGCCCGGAAACCTTCAGCACCATTGGTGAACAAAAGAAAAATAATTACGCTTTACAACCTCAAACTAAGGAAGAATTTGTTGCTGCCGTTACAGATGGGCTGTCGGTAGCACCAAAATATTTTGCCATAAATGCCAAAATAAATATGCAGGGTTACGAAAGCCTGGATAATATTAAAGAAAAAGGATTAGCCCCTTTATCTGTTGCTGAATTCAAAAAATTACAGGAAGACGACCTGTTGATCATAGATACCCGCCATGCATCTCTTTTCACTAAAGGATTTATTCCCGGTAGTATCTTCATTGGCCTCGAAGGGCGGTTTGCCGAATGGGCTGGTAGATTGCTCTCTTTTAACAAGCCAATTATATTGGTAACAGCGCCGGGTAAAGAAGAAGAAACACTTGTAAGGCTAACGAGGGTTGGCTTTGATAAGCTACTGGGATATTTAAAAGGCGGGTTTGAAAGCTGGCAAGCTGCAGGTGAGCCTGTTGACATGATCATTGACGTGGAAGCAGATGAGCTTGCCATGGATATACCGCATGATCCCAACCTGCTGGTGATCGACGTTAGAAGGGAAACTGAATTTGCTGATGGGCATGTGGTGAATGCACGGAATCTACCGCTGAATGAAATGAATGATGTGGTTAACCTTGCTGATTTTGAAGATAACCAGAACCTATATATCCATTGTGCCGGTGGTTACCGGAGTGTGATCGCTGCTTCACTTTTAAAAAGAGAAGGAACGCATAATCTTAGAAATGTTTTGGGAGGGTGGGGTAAAATAAAAGAACAGAAAGATATTAAGACACAGAAAGAAGCAAGTATTTTAAATTGATCCAACAGGAAATTACCGGCGTTTTTTATCGATCCACATATTGGTAATGGCCATTCCATTAAAATTTAAAACGCCTGCGGCTTCATCAGTACATATTTGGTTGTCTCCTGTTCGCATCTTAAAGTGGGTTAGTTAAGCCGGATCAGGCCCTGGGTATATTATCGATCCACTTGTCCCTATACTCCTCTTTATATTCCCATTTCCAGCGGCGGTGAGTCCATAGATAATTATGCGGCTCTTCGGTTATTATTTTTTCCAGGAAGTCCCGGAAGTCCCGCGTGATATAGCCCAGAGCCGTTGTTGCTGCATTTTCTGTACATAATGTACATTCCAAAACATAATGGCCTCTTTTAATTATCCGTGAACGCACAAAAACAACCGCTGCCTCATTTTTTATTCCGCCTAATTCAGGACCGGTAATAAAGGGTGCAGGTTTGGTAAAATAGTTTTGCCAATAAGCAGAAGCAGGATTGCCTGGATTTTGATCAGCAGCTAAAAAGAACACAAACCGGTTGTTAAATATTTCGTCTCGCTTTTGCCTGAATTCTGTTGCCTTTATAAAAATAGTGCCGAATTTTTGCCTGATCTTTAAGAAAATCCTATCGGTAGCCTTATTTTTAATGGGCATATAAATAGCATAAGTGGGTATTGTTTTAATTACTTTCGACATAAATAAACTTCCAAACTCCCAGTTGAACTGGTGCCCTGCATGCAATTGTACATTTTTTCCCTGGCGTATCATCTCTTCGATTATTGAGAAATCACCTTTGCATCTCTTATTAAATTCGCTTTCGCTCATGGATATCAGTTTAACGATCTCCACAAAAGTATCTGTAAGGTTATGGTAGAATTGCCTGGCTATATTATTAAGTTCCTTTTCTTCTTTACCAGGAAAAGCAATTTTTAAGTTTGACATGACCACAGTTCTACGGTATCCAAATACATAAAAAAGGAAAAAATAAATACTGTCACTTATAAGATACAAAACCGGGAATGGCAATAAGGAAAGCAGGTAAAGGAACCCATAAAGTATAAAATACATGAAATCTAATTTTTGCAGGCTGATTTTTGTATCAGCGCAGGGCGCAAAGGTAGGCAGTTAAATGATTGAATGCATGTAGAGGGAACTATATTAAATATTATAAAACTATATTTTGTACCCTTTCCAACTTATTTGGATAATCTGTATTAAAATGCAACCCCCGGCTTTCCTGCCTGAACTCCGCACATTTTACAATGAGGTAAGCCACAGTAATCATATTCCTTAATTCGCAAAGTTGTGGAGATACAATGGTCTTTTGATAGAGCGCTTCTGTTTCCTCATACAAAAGATCGATCCGTTTCATCGCTCTGTGCAGTCTTTCGTTGTTTCTTACAATACCTACATAATCACTCATCAACAATTTCAATTCCTTAACGCTTTGCGTGATAAGGATCATTTCTTTTGGAGCATTGGTACCATCCGTTTTCCAAGCCCCCACCAAACCTCCCCCGAAAGGGGAGGCTTCCACCTCTTTTAATTTTGTTACAGCATCCAAATAAGCCCTGTGTGCAAAAACCATGGCTTCCAATAAGGAATTGCTAGCAAGCCGGTTAGCACCATGCAAGCCAGTACTTGCACATTCCCCGGCAGCATAAAGATTTTTAATGGAGGTTCTTCCAAACTCATCTGTTTTAATACCACCACAACTATAATGTGCAGCGGGCGCCACGGGTATCATATGCCTGGTTATATCAACACCAATGCTCAGGCACTTTTCATAAATGTTGGGGAAGTGCTCAATAAATTTTTCTTTGCTGAAATGCCTGCAATCCAGGAAAACATTTTCAGTACCGGCTATTTTCATTTCATTATCTATTGCCCTGGCAACAATATCCCTTGGCGCAAGATCTTTCCTTTCATCGTAGCGTTCCATAAATGCCTCACCGGCATGGTTACGCAGGATTCCGCCATCTCCACGTACAGCTTCTGTTATTAAAAAGTTGTGGCCCCTTATGCCGGTCTCATATAATGCGGTTGGGTGAAACTGGATAAACTCCATGTTCTCGATCCGGCCCTTGGCCCTGTAAACCATGGCCACACCATCACCGGTAGCAATTGCCGGGTTAGTGGTAGAACGGTATACCTGGCCATTGCCTCCGGCAGCAAGCATGGTAATTTTCGAAAGTATCTTTTCAGTTTTATTGGTTCCCAAATTCAAAACATACACGCCATAACATTCAACATCGGGTGTTGATTTGGTGATGAGATATCCAAGGTGATGCTGGGTGATAATATCCAACACAAAACAATGATTAAGCAATTTGATATTAAGCTTACGGTTGATCGCTTCCAATAAAGCCCTTTCCATTTCCTTGCCCGTAACATCTTTATGATGCAGTATTCTGTATTCGCTGTGCCCGCCTTCCTTACCCAGTTTATAATCACCATCCGATTCCTTATCAAACTTAGCTCCCCATTCAATGATCTCTTCAATACGTTCAACACCTTCCTTTACTACAATTTCAACAATATGCGGGTTACACAAACCGTCGCCTGCTATTAAAGTATCTTCAATATGTTTATCAAAACTGTCCTTATCAAAATCCATAACGCCGGCTATACCACCCTGGGCATATTTTGTATTGGTTTCGTCGCTTTGAGTTTTAGTAAGAATAGTAACTGTTTTATCCGGGCACGCTTCTGCCACTTTTAACGCATATGTTAAACCTGCAATACCACTGCCAATTACGAGAAAATCTGTTTGCATATAAATCTGTAAATTATTGGAATAGTAAAATTAATTTTTTAACCTTGTAATTAAATCAATTAAAAAAGATAAAATGAAGAAATTAGCTGTAACATCAGTGTTTATACTGGTATCACTTGCCGGGATCAGCCAAAATAAATTTAACCCACCGCCAACACCTGCGATACCGGTAACTGATAACTTACACGGAATGTATTTTACGGATAATTACCGCTGGCTGGAAGACAAAGACAATGAGCAGGTAAAAAACTGGACCAAAGCCCAGCATGATTATACAGTAAACTACATGAATGAAACACAAAAGCCCATAAAAGGTTTACGGGAAGAAATAGCCGCAATAATTGACCTTGATTATGAAGGGCCGATAAGCACGGTAGGTAAGCGTAAATTTCAAACCATAAAAAGAAAAGGTGATAAACAGAATAAAATTTACACTATACTGGATAATGGAGATAAGAAACTGATATTTGACCCCGTCACTTATGACACTTCGGGTAAAACAGCCATTGCAGGTTCAAGCTATTCTTACGATGGCAATATTGCTGTTTTCGGGATACAAAAAAGCGGATCCGAGATTAATAACCAATATTTTATTGATACCAAGACAGGCAAGGAAATTTACCCGCCTATTGAAGGCGCATGGGGCTGGGAGTGGACGAAGGATCAGCAGCATGGCTATATCACTTTACGAAATAAGGAACTGATAGATAAACAAATGCCCCTGCCAACATACCTGTATAAATTAGGTGATGACCCAAAAAATAAAGTTTTCCTGGGTTCGCCAAAAGATGCCAAGAACAGTTTTTTTATTTATGATAACCGCTACAGCGATGTGAGCTTCTTTGGTGAAAGTGATTTTTACAGCAATACGCTCCGCATAAAAAAGACCGGAACAATGGATACCGGGAAAATAATTTTCAGCAGCACAAAACATAACGCATACCCCAAAGCTATCGGTGATAAAATGTATATCCTTACTAATGATAATGCACCCAATTTTAAATTGTTGGTTGGCGATACCAAAAATCCCAATAGTAAAAACTGGAAAGTACTGATCCCCGAAAGCAATACAGTAATGAAGGATTACAGCGTTACCAAACATAATATCATTGTACAGGATAAAAAAGATATTGTAAGCCGGCTACGCATCTTTGATTTCAACGGCAAATATATAAAGGATGTACCCATGCCTGAAGCAGGCAATATCAGCGGGTTTAGCTACGACAGGGAGCAGGACGTTGTTTATTTAACGATCGTATCTTTTACAACGCCTGCAAAAACCTTTGTGGCCAGTGCTGCGGATTTTAAATGGAAATTATATTTCTACAGGGAATTACCGGTGGATACAAAGAACATCACGGGCAGCATTAAATTCTTTACTTCAAAAGATGGGACCAAAGTGCCTGTTAAAGTAATACATAGAAAAGATGTAAAACTTGATGGAAACAATCCTGTAATTCTAACTGGTTATGGAGGATTTAATGCAGGTATTAATATTGGCTTTGTAGGCAGCTATGCATCATTCATAAACAGGGGTGGTATTTTACTTGAGCCGGGTATAAGAGGTGGGGATGAGTATGGCGAGAAATGGCATGAAGGTGCTATGTTACAGAACAAGCAAAACAGTTTTGATGATTTTATAGCTGCAGCAGAATGGGCCATTAAAGAAAAATATACCAATAAGAACAGGCTGGTAGCTGTTGGCGGAAGTAATGGCGGGTTGGTGATAGGAGCTATGGTTACCCAAAGGCCCGATCTTTTTAAAGCAGTTGTTTGTGCGGTTCCTTTGCTGGATATGGTTCGCTATCACAAATTCTTAATTGCCCGTTACTGGATTCCGGAATATGGCACTGCAGATAATGAAACAGATTTTTCATGGCTGTTGAGATACTCACCTTACCAAAATATTAAATTGGGTGTAAGTGTACCAAATATGCTGGTAACTGCCGGCGCCTATGATAGTCGTGTTGATCCTTTGCATGCAAAAAAATTCGTAGCTGCATTACAAAATAATGTTGGACAGAAAAACCCTGTATTGCTTTGGATAGATTATAACAGCGGGCATGGAACAGGACAACAGACACAGCAGATCATTGATAACAGGACCATGCAGATGACTTATATGATGACTCAATTGCGGATGCAGTAAGGCCTCACTCCCCTTCCCCCTCTCCAGAAGAGAGGGGGAAGGATCATTTTACATATTCAAACAGCATATCTTCCAAATCATCATCAATGAATCATTCATCAATATTTCAACAATAATCTCTTTTTTTTACAAAACACAATCTTCGCTTTTATCTTCTCCATTTTCTCCCCTTCGGGGGTTCCTTGTTAAGGGAACGAACGAAGTTCAGAGGGGGCCTCCACCCAGGCGTCACTTTCTTTTAATAAATTGATGAGTTCATCAACAGCTATATTGCTATCGATATTTCTTTTCACCACTTCTTTGCCTTTGTATAAAGTGATCTTGCCAACGCCGCTTCCCACATAGCCAAAATCTGCATCAGCCATTTCGCCGGGGCCATTTACAATACAACCCATGATGGCGATCTTCACACCTTTTAAATGATTGGTCACGGCACGGATCTTTGCAGTGGTTTCCTGCAGATCAAATAATGTTCTGCCACAACTCGGGCAGCTAATGTATTCTGTTTTAGATATTCTTGTACGGGCAGCCTGTAAAATGCCGAAGGCAATAGAGTTCAATAATTTTATTTGAGGCGCTACTTTGGGATTACCAAAATGATGACCAAAACATACCCCATCACAAAATCCATCCAGCAAAAGCCCTCCCGCTTCTATCGAATAATGGATCAGGCTTTCATCAGTTGTTTCATGACTGCTGTCGCAAATAATAATGGCAGGATTCTTTATATTTTTATTCATCAGATCAACAAACATGCCGCGGATGTTTTGCATTGCATTTTTGTTTGTGGAGCTAAAACATATTACCGCAGTTTTGTCTTTTTTCAATTTTTCAAATAGTTGCGCTCCCTGCTGTGCAGCATATCCATCCCAGCCATAATCAACCATTACAAAATTTAAGGAAGTGGATCTTTGGAGGCTGTCATCCAGGTATTGATGCACATCCAGCAACAAAACATATTTTTCTTTATCGGGTGCAGTAAGCCAGGCATCATGATAAAGAATAACTTTTAGAGTTCCCGGCAGATCGAAATTTAAAACCCCGTTACAGAAAATATAATCTGCGGCGGCATCGCCGATATTCCATTTATCAGTAGATGCATCATAGCTATAGCCAATATCCTGCAGGTCTGCAGGACTTATGCTTTCAAGTTTACTCAGGTCAGCAACTACTACCGGAACATACTTATCACCAATATTTGATACCGCAAATGTAGAGCGCCTGCTATACTCAAATGGCGAGTATGGAAGGCTCATTGAAGATGACTGCAATTCTCCAGGGTCTTTCAAAGCCCCTCCTTCGGAGGGGTTGGGGAGGCTTTTTATAATATCCCTACAAACCGGTATCTCCAGTTCAGGGTCTTCTGTTAATGAAACACGGATCGTATCGCCGATGCCATCTTCAAGCAATGTGCCGATACCTATTGCAGATTTGATCCTGCCATCCTCACCATCACCTGCTTCTGTTACTCCCAGGTGCAAAGGATAAGCTTCGCCAAATTCTTCCATCATATGATTAACGAGTAAGCGGTAAGCCTGTACCATTACCTGCGGGTTACTGCTCTTCATACTTAACACGATCTGGTGATAATCTTCACTCCTGGCGATCCTTAAAAATTCCATAGCGCTTTCAACCATTCCCATTGCCGTATCCCCATACCGACTCATGATTCTATCGCTTAAACTCCCGTGGTTGGTACCAATACGCATGGCAGTGCCGTGTTCTTTACAGATCTTTACAAGAGGCGTGAACCGTTCACGTATCCTTTCAATCTCTTCTGCATATTCAGCATCTGTGTAATCGATCTGCTCAAATTTTTTCTTATCAACATAATTACCCGGGTTTACCCTCACCTTCTCCACGATCCTTGCAGCAATCTCGGCAGCATTGGGCGTAAAATGTATATCGGCAACAAGTGGCGTATTGTATCCCCTTTTTCTTAACTCATCTTTTATGTTCTGCAAATTTTCGGCTTCGTTTTTCGAGGGAGCAGTGATCCTAACAAGCTCCGCCCCTGCTTCAATACAACGGATGGATTGTTCAACCGTGGCCATGGTATTCATCGTATCGGTTGTGGTCATGGTTTGCACACGAATAGGATGATCATTACCAATTAAAAGATTGCCAATCTTAACTTCTCTTGTTTTAAGCCTTTTGTATAATGTAAGTGATTCGTTGTAAAATTGCATGGCACAAAAATAGTGATATTCAGGCTTGGTCTAACAAAGCCATTGTTAATGGTCAAACTGTTCGGCATAACATCTTACCAGTCTTTTTCAGGTTTTGAGGAAGTGGCGGGGTTAACCCTGCGTAATTTATCCTGCAGGTTCTTTTCCTGCTGCAGTAAAGCTTTTAGTTTTTCTTCAGCATCCTGTTTAGTTAATTTAGACTGCTGCTGCTTGGGTTGCTGCTCTTCCTTAGGTTTCTCTTTCTTCTTTTTATCCTCTTTTGATTTCTTCTCTTCTTTTTTATCCTTATGCTCATTCTTTTGCTGCTCCTGCTGTTGCTGCAAAGCTTTCTGAAGATTTTGACGTGCATCTTCATCATTTGGATCCAGCTTCAATGCATTCTTATAAGCTTCTATACATTCAGGGATCTTTTTATTATTCTGCAATACAACACCCTTGTTATAAAATGCCCTTGACCTATTTTCTTTTGGAGCCGAATTTGAAAGTGCATTATCATAGGCCTGCACGGCTTCCTCTGTTTTTTTATTTTTATAGAGTGCATTACCGAGGTTATAAGGAGCTGTAGCACCCGCAGGATTTTTTTCGGTAGCTTCTTTGTAATTGATTATTGCTTTTTCATACTCCTTTTTTTCATACGCATCATTTCCCTGTTTAATTAAAGCCTTTTCATTTTGAGCAAATGTTGTTGTTGGTAAAATTGAACAGCAAACCAGGATAAGGGAAAATATGGCCGGTTTTTTAACCGCATTCGATCCCGCTAACTGCAGCCTCCTTCTTTCAGAAATAAACAATTCAAGCACCAGGAGGAACAATGCAATACCTAAAAAATAAGGAAAGTAATTTTTATAATTGATCAAAGAATCTTCCGTTACCGTTCTTTGATCCATGCTCCCTAATTCCGCATCCAGTTTATTTACCAGCACATCAGCATTGCTGAATAGCTGGTACATACCATTTCCGTTTTCAGCGATCTTTATTAACCCCTCTTCATTCAATTTTGTAATAACAGTATTTCCATTCGCATCCTGCTTGGGCTGATTTGTTAATTCATCAATGATAGTGGAACCTGAAGGAGACCCTATTCCTACAGTGTAAATTACAATGCCTTCATCAGCCATTTTAGAAGCAGTTTCTAAAGCTCCTTCATCATGATCTTCTCCATCACTCAATAATATAACTGCCTTATATTTTTTCTCTTTGGAATTAAAAGAAGCCAGGCACATTTCTAAAGCATCGGAAATTACTGTACCCTGCGTTGGCACTATATCAGTTGATGCAGATGCCAGGTACATTTTTGCTGCACCATGATCTCCCGTTAAAGGCATTTGGAGATATGCTTTGCCTGCAAAGACAACAATTCCGATACGGTCATTTTCCAGTTTATCGATCAATTTTCCCAATGCCTGCTTGGCCCGCTCTAACCTGTTTGGCCTTACATCCTGTGCCAGCATACTATTGCTTACATCAAGGGCGATCATTATATCAATGCCATTCCGGTCTACTTTCTCCACACCTGTGGGAGCACGCAGGTTGGCCAATGCTAAAACACCCAGCGAAAAAGCTGCCAGCACCAAAATGAATTTTAAAGCAAATTTTTTAGGCGAATGATTACTGATCATTGCTTTTACAAGCCTGGCATCACCGATCTTTTTTATGGTTCTTTTTTTCCAGTTAACTAAAAGAATATATAACAGGATGAATAACGGAATGGCCGCTAAAGCAATAAGATATTCTGTATGTTGAAATGCTAACATATTGTAGAATGTAAATTAACAAATGTGGTCATATCCACATTGTTAAAAACATTGAGCCTGGTAATCTATTTAAAATTTTATTTCTTCCCTTCAAAAAAACCATATTGCTTCAGTATTGCCCTGGTAATGTTTAACCTCATGGCACTGATATCCATGTTGTGTGATGGTGCTTTTACAAAAGTGACAAAAAAGTACACGTGTTTATTCTCTTCTATCCAGCCCACAACCCAGCCAATGGCTTTTTTGTCTTCATCAAAGCCCCAGCCGGTTTTATAACTCAATTTGTATGCCGTGTTATTTTCCTGAACCATTACATCCCTCACCATCTGTTGTACGCTTTTACGGAAGGGGAGCTGGTCGAAATATAATTTTTTAACGAACCCAAGCTGCTCATCCGGAGAGATCTTCAATTGATTGTTCAACCAGAAAGAATCAACCGGGCCACTTATATTTTTATTGCCATAGCCGAGGCTATCTATCCAACGCTGCATGGTATCTTTTCCTATGCGCCTGGCCACTTCCTGGTAATAAGGAACGCTGCTGGCTTTAAATGCTTCGGTCATATCCATATCCTTGTTCCACGAATATGCCGTATCACCATTAGGAAAAACCCGTACACGGCCATCCCATTTGATCTGCATTTTTTCATCAATGATCACGCCGGTTTGTAAACCCACCAGCGTATTAAATATCTTGAATGTTGATGCAGGAGAAAAACGCATGGTATCATACTTCATGTTATACACCGTCACTTCCCCATCTGCATTATTCAACATGGTAAAACAACCTTCCACCTTGTGCTCATCAAAGTATTTTTTTAAACTTTCGTCATTGTTGGCTTTGTTTACTGAGCAGGAAAATAAAGTAATTAGTAATAAGGAATTAGTAATAAGTAAATGAACTTTCTTCTTCATAAATAATTAAAATTGTTTTAAGGCTTTTTGCCTGTTTAAATGCTTTGCAGTTGCTGCAAGAGAAGCATAGAATTTTGTTCCAAACTTTCTTGTCAAAGCTTCTTTTAAAAAAACATACACGGGTACTTCTAATTTTTTTCCCAATGTACACGCAGCTTTGCAATGATCTTCTCTGGGTTCGTAATTAACATACACATTATTGCTGCGCTTGCTTTCTTTTGTTATTATGGGAAAGAGGTGGCAACTGATCGGTTTCTTCCAGGCTATCTTACCATCCAGATAAGCCTGTTCTATACCACATTTTACAATGCCCTTCTTATCCTGTATCCCATATACACAAACCTTGCTGTTGATGGTAGGTGTTACCCAGCCATATTCTTTATCGTACACATACCTGCCCTGGCGATCCAGTTCTTTTTTACTCTCTTCATTTAAATAAGGCAACACAATATCGTATACCTCGTTTATCCTGTTCAGCTCATCTTTTTCCAGGGGTGCACCTGCATCTCCATCCACACAGCAGGCTCCCTTACACTTTGAGAGGTCGCAAACAAATTGCTCAGCAATTACCGCATCACTTACGAGGACATTATCTATTGCGATCATGACGACAAAGGTAAAGATTTAGGGTGTAGGGAAAATGAATTGTTTGGAAAGATGGAGGATTTTTCGAGGGCAAGAATTTCTGAACCTGTGGTTGAAGAACTGGAGAATGCTCCAATAGAAAAAAAAGAGGTAAAAAATTAAAAACTTACTGTTGAACCCACTGAAAAAATTGAAACAATAGAGGTATCTGAGGAAAAGTTAACCCTTGATAAGTTCTCAAGAGCCCCTTTAAAAAAGCAGGTAAAAAAAGCCAAGGTTCCAGTAAAAGGCTAACGTTTATTTGTCCATTTGAAAGTATTGATCAGATGATCAATACTTTTTTGCAGGAATCCTGTACAGGTTTTAAAGAATCTGCATTGGGTGTTACATCAAAATATAAAGCACCTCTGAAGAAATTTGTTGTGGTGTCGCTCATAAAAAAATGGCGGGCGTTGGCAGTATCGCCGATCTGCAAAGGTTTGTGTCTTCACCATAAGTGTTCGGAAGATTTAGCTTGAATTTGAATATAGAAGCCATTTTGCTTTGATATAGTATTAAAAGGCATCAATGCTCCTCATAAATTTTGTACCTTTACGCTATGGAAAATTCTCCTGAATTAAAGGCATTGATAAGAAAAAATGCACAGCTATTCTGGTACAGTAAAGACAGTGAAAAGGAAAATCTGCCTTTGCCTGTAGTGTTGGAATTCTTTATTAATTATGCCGATAAAGAAAATATAAAGGCTCTTTTTAAAACAGTGGGGATTAATAATGCTGCAGCAGTTTTTTTTGAGCAGGTAAATACCTGGGGATCCAGAAGCAATTATTTACCGGAACTTCAGCATTACTTCACCCTCTATTTTAAAAAATATGCATCCTGAAATTTTAAATGCTGAGCAGCAGCAATTGCTCCCTTTGCTTAGCACTTTTAAAAATGACTTTTATTTAGCTGGCGGTACCGCAATTGCTTTGCATATAGGTCACCGGCTGTCAAATGATTTCGATTTGTTTAAAACTGGCTCCATCAGACCTAAAAAAATTACAGATACTTTTAAAAATAATAAGGAAAGCCTGTTAGTTACCTTAAACAGGGATGGGCAACTTAACCTGCTTTGCCGTAATGTTAAATTTACATTTTTAGAATTTGAGTATGAGGTACCGCATCCTGTTTTAATTGAAAATTTGATAACCATACCCACCCTGCTTGATCTGGCTGCCATGAAGGCTTTTGCATTGGGTAGAAGAAGTAAATGGAAAGATTATGTTGACCTTTATTTTATCATCAGAAATAATTTTAATATTACCGAAATTAGTAGCAGGGCAACCGATATTTTTGGAGAATTATTCAGTGAAAAATTATTCAGAGGGCAATTAAATTATTTTACAGGTATAAGTTTTGAAGAACAAATAGAATT
The DNA here is from genome assembly GCA_046596255.1 of Ferruginibacter sp. Classification (GTDB taxonomy): domain Bacteria; phylum Bacteroidota; class Bacteroidia; order Chitinophagales; family Chitinophagaceae; genus Ferruginibacter. The sequence goes on from JBKJMZ010000066.1 coordinate 13,790, forward strand.
TATGCCAGGTTTTGAAATTAGTGAAACTGAAGTGAAAGAATTTTTGACAGATGCCGCACTTGAAGGTTTTTAAGCCGCTTATTTATTCGTCCATTTAAAAGTACTGATAAGGTGATCAATATCTTTTTGCAGGAAATCCTGTACAGGTTTTAATGAATCGGCATTGGGTGTTACATCAAAATATAAGGCACCCCGGAAGAAATTTTTCGTGGTATCGCTCATGAAGAATTGTTTGGCCGTGGCCGCATTACCCCCAACCCGGAAGAACACACCTGTGATTCCGTTTTGTGTATAAAAAAGACTGTCCTTTATAGAAGAGGCAACCGTTTCATTTTTACTGGTGAGTTTAAAGGCATCGCTTACCATGTAATCAAAAACATTGGTGCCCAGCGAGTCTTTATAGGTACCATCAGGCTGTTTTACTTTATAGGTTGATTTGCCTCCAATGGCTTTATAACTTAAAAATATCCTTGCGCCAAAACGGGGGAAATCAATATTGACCCAATAGGGATTCTGTACATCCTGATCAAAGTAAGTGCTGTCTTTTACAACCTGTGCATAGGCAGGATATTCAAAACTATAGGGAAATCCTTCCCGCTCGAAAACTACATATTCTCTTTCGGGGAGATTGATTTTATAGTAACCGGTTTTTTTTGATGTGTAGGTTGAGTTGCAGGCTGTGAGGAATAAGCAATAGGCAATAAGCAATAGGCAATAGGTAATAGGTAATTTGCGAAACACAATAAGATGTTCAGCCTGTTTGTTATTTTTATTCATGCAATTTTTTATCTGGCTAAGCAGAATCGGGCGTTTTAATGGTAAGTTTTATTTTATCAATCCTGTTCTTATGTATCTCAAGCGGTATAAAAATAAAGTTACCACTTACTACTTCTTCATTCACCTGCGGAAATTTACCTGCTATCTCCAGTACCAGGCCCGCCAAAGAATCGCTGTCGCCTCTTGCCCGATCAAACGTATCAACAGGTAATCCAATTGATTTACATACATCATTGATCATTGTTCTTCCTTCAAAAATATAATTATGGTCATCTATTTTTTTATTGTTGCTTTCTTCATCATCAAATTCATCCTTTATTTCACCAATGATCTCTTCCATCACATCTTCTAAAGTTACAATACCTGATGTGCCGCCAAACTCATCAACCACTACAGCAAAATGCATATGCCGGTTTCGGAATTCCTGCAAAAGGTCTTCAATTAGTTTTTGCTCATGTACAAAATAAGGTTGGCGCAATAGTGTATGCCAGTCAAAGTCTGCAGCTTCATTCAAGTGCGGCAAAATATCCTTGGTGTGCAGCATACCAACAACCTCATCAAGGTTATTTTTATAAACCGGCAATCGGGAATAATGTAATGCTTCTACTTTTTTTACCGTATCTGCAAACCCGAAATTAATGTCTATACCGCTAACATCAAGCCTGGTTCGCATTACCTGCTTTACCGTGGTATCTCCAAATTTCCTGATCCCTTTTAATATAGATTTTTCTTCCGTAGTGGCTTCATGCTCGGGCAACAGGTCAATTGCATAATCCAGGTGGCTGCGATCCATGGTAGATGAATTTTCGGAAGAGAATTTCTTCTCTACCTTATCACTATAACGAACCATGCGTTTGCTTAAGCCATAAAAAATGCTGCTGAAGATCTCAACTATAAGTGAAGCCGTGGCCGCAAACCATATCTTATGATGGGTGGCCCATACCTTAGGTAACACTTCGCCAAAAAGTAGTAATAAAAAAGTAACAGACCCAACCTTAATTAAAAATACGGGCCAGAATGTGAGATTAAGCCCGCTTATCCAACTGTCGATCAAAATATTAGAGATGAGGATAATACCGATGTTCACAAAACTGTTGCTGATAAGCATGGATGCCAGCAGGGTTTTGGGCTGATCAAGCAGACTTACAATCCTGCGGTATGCCGGTTGTTTTTTAGAGCGCAGCATATTAATGTCCTTAAAAGTGAGTGAGAAAAAGGCAATCTCTGATCCTGCAAGTAAAAAAGATAAAATGAAAAGTATAACTACAGAAAATATTAGTACGGTGGTGGCGGCAGGTGTTATTGCCAAAAGCGTGAAAGAAAAAAGATCGAAGATCGGATGGTAATCCAAAACAAAATGTTTAAATTAAAAATATTATGCTGCTATTAAGTTTTGCTAAAATTAAAAAGGTAAGCGTTCCGAGCCATCTTCGGCAGGTGGTATATCCGTGACTGTATGCGGCCCATCAAATCCTTCATGAGTACCTGTGCCATCACTTCTCTTATCAAGCATGATCAGGTTATCTCCTACTACCTCTGTTGCAAATTTTTTATTTCCGTCTTTATCTTCCCAACTACGGGTCTTTAATCTCCCTTCTATATAAACAAGGCTTCCCTTATGCAAATATTTCTGAGCCAGTTCAGCCAGGCCCCGCCAAAGTACCACGGTATGCCATTCTGTTTGTGATATCAGTTTACCACTCCTGTCCTTATAGGTTTCTGTTGTAGCCAGGGAAAATTTGGCAACAGCAATATTCCCTTCTAAGAACTGCATATCTGGATCCTTGCCGAGGTTACCAATGAGCATCACCCTGTTTACGCCTCTCATAAAATTCCTTTTAATTCATTGTATTGTTGAATCCTACTGCCTTACAACAAATTTAAAGATACATTTTAATCTTTCAAATGCCCCGGGGCATTTTCTGCTAAATAAGCGGTGATAAATTTAGGAAAAGGCAATTTGGCCAGGTCCTTATATGTAACTGGTTTATAATCTTTGAGCACAAGAGGATCTTTAATTTTTACCTGGATAAATTGCCCCTGTATGGTTTGATGGGTTAGCTGTTGCCTGTGAATTTTGGGATCGTGCATGATCTCAATTATATTTTTAGTTTTAAAAGCTTTGAACAATGGATCTTGTTTTATTTGTTCAAGACTCAATGACCTTACCCCCTCTATCAGTATGAATTCATACAGGTTTTCCCAAATATCCTTTGCACCTCTTTTTCTTACATAAACCTTTTCTTTTTGTTCAACTACAACGTAATAAAACCACCTGTTCTTTTTAATGATCTTCCCCAATTTTACCGGCAACGAATTCACTTTATCCAGCTTTAAAGCCATGCAACCAGCTTGTAGCAGGCATTCAGCACATAAAGGGTTTTTGGGTTTACATATTATTGCGCCAAAATCCATGATAGCCTGATTATAGATACCTGGTTGTTTTTTATCCAGTAGTTCCTGGGCAAGACCTGTAAATAAAAGTTTACCGGCGGTGCTGTCTGTTGCCGTATCAATTCCAAAAAACCTGGAAAGTACCCTAAAAACATTTCCATCTATAACTGCATAGGGCAAATTAAAAGCGAATGAACCAATTGCTGCTGCTGTATAAGGGCCCACTCCTTTTAAAGCTAAAATGTCGTGGTATGTTTCAGGAAATTTTCCTGCTCTTTGTTGAGTAATAAATTTAGCGGTTGCGATCAGGTTTTTACAACGGGTATAATATCCCAATCCTTCCCAAAGCTTGAACACTTTTTTTTCCGATGCTCTGGCTAACTTACCAATATTAGGAAATGATCTTATGAAGCGGTTATAATAATCCCAACCCTGCTCTACCCTTGTTTGCTGTAAAATAATTTCACTTAACCATATCTTATAAGGATCTTTTTCTCCTTTCCAGGGCATCAGTCTTTTGTTGGAATTTGCATTCCACTTCATAAGTTTTTTCCTGAAAAAGAGTTTGCCTTCTGTTCCTTCCATCTATAAATAATTATGATAATTTTTCTATCTGGGATTATTATCTATTTTATTAATTTTCAGCCAGTTATAGATAATTCAATAAATCAAGCATAAAATTATTTTTACACAAAGTACCTGATAATCACTAACTTATTTGGATATTTCAGATTTTTTGTCGTATTTTTCTAATAGTAATAACTCTTAAATAATTTATCATGAGAAAAGCAGACCTCATAAATCAAATATCAGATAAAACAGGCATTCCAAAAGTAGATGTTCTGGTTACTTTAGAAACCATGTTTAAATCTGTAAAGAATTCATTAGCATTGGGTGAAAATATTTATATCCGTGGTTTTGGCAGTTTTATTACAAAAAAAAGAGCTGCTAAGATCGGGCGTAATATCAAGAAAAACATCGCAGTAGAAATCCCTGAGCACTTTATCCCTGCTTTTAAGCCTGCCAAAGAGTTCATGCTGGAAATAAAATCTTCTAAAAACATTAAAGAGACCACGAAAAAAGAGGATGACAGTGTAGACTAATGTACCTTTGCCATCCTGTAAAAAATAACAGCAGGTTATCTATAAATGCTGAAGAGACAATTAATATTTGCCATGGCCGGGTTGGTTGTAGTCGTGGCACTTTTCGTATTTGGTACCACCAAAGCTCGTAAAAGCCAAAACGATACTGCGGTTGCAGCTACCGCAAAAGCCTTTGATATCCATAATTACATTGAGGAAGAAAAGAAACATTTGACTGCAAGCCAGGCTTTAGCCATTGGCGGCCTGGAAAACAGTGTTACGCGGGGAGATGTTAAGAGTCAATTGGTTATAGCCAATACGCAACTGGCAAATTTCTGGAAAGACAGCAGCCATGCCCTGGAGCCCTATCTTTATTATTTATCTGAGGCTGCTAAGTTGGATAAGTCGGAAAAAAACCTCACCTTTGCTGCCCAATTAATTTTGGAGAACTTGCGGAGTGAGCAGGATGAAGCCAAATTAAACTGGAAAACAGAACTGGCAATAAGCTTATTTGAAAAAGGGATCGAACTGTATCCAGGTAATGATGATTTTAAAGTAGGCCTGGGAAGTTGCTACATCTTTGGAAAAGGAAGGACAGGTGGGCCGGAAGAAACCATGAAAGGGATCCAGCAGCTTTTGAGTGTTGTTCGCAGGGATTCCAACAACATGAAAGCGCAGATGATGCTTGGTGTTGGGGGATATGTATCAGGGCAATACGATAAAGCAATAGAGCGTTTACAAAAGGTAGTTCAGACTCAGCCCGAAAACCTGGAAGCAATTGCATTTTTAGCGGATACTTATGCTGCCAAGGGGCAGAAGACAGAAGCGATAAAGTGGTACACGATAAGTAAAAGACTGATCAATGATCCTCATTACAGCAAAGAAGTAGATGAAAGGATCAAATTATTAAGGTAATATCCCGGCTCAAAATCGGTTTATGCTGACTAAAAGTATTAATCGCCAACAGTTTTCTGTAGGCATAATACCATCGAAAAAAATTTCCTTAGTCTTTCGGACTAAATAAAAATCAAGATGGTAATACATATTTATAAAAAATTATTTTAAACACAAAAAAGACTAGTTATGCCTTGTGGTAAAAAGAGAAAACGTCATAAAATTGCAACACACAAGCGTAAAAAACGTTTAAGAAAGAACCGTCATAAGAAG